>DATLHN010000597.1:0-9702 GCA_035539875.1 Armatimonadaceae bacterium | reverse complement strand
GCCGCACGTCCTCGTCCGGCGCAACATGGCCAAGGTCCACCAGGTCTTCACCGAGATGCCGACCATCCTCAAGGGCCTGACGCGGGGCATGGATCCGGCCGTTCTCGACACCGGCAGCGGCGAGCAGTCCGGGGTGCCCGTCAGCTACTACGGCGTGACCGACGCGCTCGGGGTGGTCCTGCCCAGCAACTCGCCCGGGGTCAACTCGCTCTGGATGCCGTCCGTCGCCCTCAAGGTGCCGGTCGTGCTGAAGCCGGGGCGCGAGGAGCCGTGGACCCCCTTCCGCATCGCCCAGGCGTTCATCGCGGCGGGTTGTCCGCCGGAGGCATTCAGCTTCTACCCGACCGACCACGAGGGCAGCGCGGCGATCATGGAATCCTGCGGGCGCGCCCTGATCTTCGGCGACCAGGCCACGGTAGAGCGGTACGCGGGCAGCCCGGCGGTGCAGGCGCACGGCCCCGGCTGGAGCAAGGTCGTCATCGGCGAGGACTGCATCGACCGCTGGCCCGAATTCGTGGACGTCCTCGCCGCCTCGGTCGCGGAGAACGGCGGCAGGAGCTGCGTCAACGCCTCCGCCATCGTCGTCCCGCGCCACGCGGACGCCATCGCGGACGCTGTGGCGAAGCGGCTCGCCGAGATTGGGCCGCGCGCGGCGGACGACGAGCGGGCGGGCCTGGCGGGATTCGCGAACCCGAAGATGGCGGAGTCGATGGACGCCGCGATCACCGAGGGGCTGAAGACGCCGGGCGCGGAGGACGTCACCGCGAGGCAGCGGGAGAGCGGCGCGCCGGATCGCCTGGTCACGCGCGACGGCAGTACCTACCTCCTCCCCACCCTGGTGCGCTGCGATTCGTTCGCGCACCCGCTGGCGAACCGGGAGTTCCTGTTTCCCTACGCCAGCGTGGTAGAGTCGCCGCAGGAGCAGGTGCCGGACGTGCTGGGTTACTCCCTCGTGGTCACGGCGATCACGCAGGACGAAAAGCTGATCGGGCGACTGCTCGACTCGCCGCACGTGGAGCGGCTGAACGTCGGGCCTCTGCCCACGACGCGCGTCCGCTGGGACCAGCCGCACGAGGGCAACCTGTTCGAGTTTTTGTACCGCCGCCGCTCCATCCAGTGGGCGTAGCGCAGCGCGGGTACGGAGAGACATGGCAACGGAACCATTGCCCCGCAGCACGGGGCCGGAGGCGCAGGGTATCTCCTCCGAGGCGATACTCGATTTCGTCAACGCCGCGGAAAAGTCCGGGCTGGAGTTGCACGGCCTCGTGCTGCTGCGGCACGGTCACGTCGTCGCCGAGGGGTGGTGGCGGCCGTACGCGGCGGATCGCCCGCACATGCTCTACTCGTTGAGCAAGAGCTTCACGTCCACCGCCGCCGGGCTGGCCGTGAGCGAAGGCCGGTTCTCGCTCGCGGACAGGGTCGTGTCGTTCTTCCCGGACGACCTCCCGGCGGAGGTCGGCGAGAACCTGGCGGCGATGCGGGTGCGCGACCTGCTCACCATGAGCACCGGGCACGACAGGGAGCCCGCGCTCCGGATGGCGTCGGACGGCAACTGGGCGCGCGCGTTCCTCGCGCAGCCAGTGGAGCACGAACCGGGGACGCACTTCCTCTACAACAGCGGCGCGACGTACATGGTCTCGGCCATCGTTCAGAAGACGACGGGCGAAACGCTCCTCGACTACCTGGGGCCGCGCCTCATGGCCCCGCTCGGCATCGTCGGCGCGACCTGGGAGTCCTGCCCGCGCGGCGTCCACGTCGGCGGCTGGGGCCTGAAGATAAAAACGGAGGACATCGCGCGCTTCGGACAGTTGTACCTCCAGAAGGGCGTCTGGAACGGCGAGCGGCTCCTGCCGGAGGGATGGGTCGAGGAGGCTACCGCGAAGCAGGTGCCGAACGGCGACAAGCCCGACAGCGATTGGGCGCAGGGATACGGCTACCAGTTCTGGCGCTGCCGACACGGCGCGTACCGCGGCGACGGCGCGTTCGGGCAGTATTGCGTGGTGATGCCCGAGCAGGACGCCGTCGTCGCGATCAACAGCGGCGTCGGCGACATGCAGGCGGTCCTGAACCTGATCTGGGAGCACCTGCTCCCCGCGATGGGCTCCGCGTCCCTTTCGGACGACCCCGCCGCCCGGGAGAAGCTGACCCGGCGACTGGCGGGGCTGGCCCTGCCCGCGCCGCACGGGAGTCCTTCGTCGCCGGAGGCGTCCCGAGTCTCCGGGCGCACCTACCGCCTCGCGCCGAACGACGAAAAGATCGAGACGCTCCGCTTCGACTTCGGCCACGACGGGTGCGACCTGACGATCCGCGACGCGCGCGGCGAGCACCGCATCCCGGTCGGCGGCGGGGAGTGGCGCGCTGGTACCACCACGTTCCAGCCCCTCACGCGCGACGCCCAGCCGACGGAGGCGACCGGCGCGTGGACGCACGAAGACACCTTCGTCGCCCGGGTCTCCTACGTGGAAACGCCGTTCTGCCCGACATTCACGTTCCAGTTCGAGGAGGACCGCGTCCTCTTCGACCTCTACGGCAACATCGGCTTCGGTCCCAAGGAGCGCCCGCAGATGGAAGGCAGGCTTGCCTGAATGCGCCCCACGGCGGAAGCGGACGGCGGTTTCGACTGGCAGCCGCGCACGCGCCTTCTCTTCGGCGCGGGCACGCTGGAGCGCCTCGGCGAGGTCGCCCAATCGCTCGGGGGTACGCGGGCGCTTATCGTCACCGACCGCGGCATCGTGGCGGCCGGGCACGCGGAGCGGGCGCGCGGCTTGCTGGAGGCGGCCGGGCTGTCGGCGGCCGTGTACGACGGCGTGCGCGAGAACCCGACGACCGAGGACGTGGACGCGTGCGTGGCGGCGGCCCGGGACGCCGGGGCGGACCTGCTGGTGGGCCTCGGGGGCGGAAGCAGCATCGACGCCGCCAAGGGCGCGAACTTCCTGCTGACGAACGGCGGGGAGATGCGCGACTACTGGGGCACGGGCGGCCGGGCGACGCGGGAGATGCTGCCGCTGGTCGCCGTCCCGACCACGGCGGGCACGGGGAGCGAGGTGCAGTCGTTCGCGCTGATCTCGGACGCGCAGACCCACCAGAAGATGGCCTGCGGCGACCCGAAGGCCGCGCCGCGCGTCGCCCTGCTCGACCCGGAGCTGACCCTGTCGCAGCCCGCGACGGTGACCGCCTGCACCGGGCTGGACGCCCTGGCGCACGCGGTGGAGTCGGCGGTGACGCGCCGCCGCAACCCGGTGTCGTGGCTGTTCGCGCGGGAGGCGTTCTGTCTGCTCGCGGCCAGCTTCGGCCGCGTGCTGGACGACCCGGGGGACGCGCAGGTGCGGGCGGGCATGCTCCTCGGGGCCGCGTACGCCGGTCTCGCCATCGAGAACAGCATGCTCGGCGCGGCGCACTCGGCGGCGAACCCGCTCACGGCCCACTTCGGCGTGGTTCACGGGCAGGCGGTGGGGATGATGCTGCCGCACGTCGTGCGCTTCAACGCCGCCGTGACCGAGGCGCGCGCCGTCTACGCGGAGCTGGCCGCGCTTTCGGGCAGCGCCCACCCGGACGCGACGGCGGAAGCCCTCGCGGCCCGGCTGTCGCACCTGGCGGCCCGGGCGGGGATGCCCGCCTCGCTCGCGGCGTGCGGCGTCAGCGAGGGCGACGTAGCCGCTCTGGCCGCTGAGGCTGCGGCGCAGTGGACCGCGCAGTTCAACCCGCGCGAGGTTACCGCGGACGATTTCGCGGCGCTCTACCGGGAGGCGCTGCTCTTGGAGCCGGATCAATGACGAACTACCGAAGCAGAGGTGAACCCATGCAAGGCAGCGTGAAAACCGTTCTGACCGCGACTCTCGCCCTGCTCGCCGCGGGAGCGACGGCGGCGGGCGCGCGGGCGCAGGACTGGCCGAACTGGCGCGGACCGCAGTTCAACGGCTCCGCCGCGCCGGGGGCGAAGGACCTGCCGGTCAAGTTCTCGCCGAAGGAGGGCGTGAAGTGGGCGGCGGACATGCCCGGCCCCTCCGCGGCGACGCCGATCGTCTACGGCGACAGCGTGTTCGTCTCCAGCACCGACCTGAAGGCCGAGACCCTGGCCGCCTTCTGCCTCGACCGCAAGACCGGCAAGGTGAAGTGGCGGCAGGACGTCGGCACCGGCTACATGCCGGGCGGCGAGGGCAACAAGATACGCCGGGACGAGCGCAGCGACTACGCGTCGCCCTCGCCGGTCACGGACGGCAAGCGCGTCGTCTTCTTCTACGGCAACGGCGACCTCGTCGCCTTCGACCTGGCGGGCAAGAAGCTCTGGCAGCGCAACCTCCAGAAGGACTACGGCGACTTCGCGTTCCAGTGGACCTTCTCCAGCAGTCCCCAGCTCTACGGCGGCAAGCTTTACATGCAGATCCTCCAGCGCGACCGGCCGATCCGGGGGGTCGGGAAGTCGGACGCGCCGTCGTTCCTGCTCGCGCTCGATCCGGCGACGGGGAAGGAGCTGTGGCGGCAGGATCGCCCCTCGCCCGCCGTCATGGAGTCGCGCGAGGCGTTCACCACGCCCATCCCGCACGAGTACGGCGGACGCAGGGAGCTGCTGGTCGCCGGGGGGGACGTGGTCACCGGGCACGACCCGGAAACGGGCAAGGAGCTCTGGCGCTGGGGGACCTGGAACGAGGACCACCGACAGGGTTCGTGGCGGCTCGTACCGTCGCCGGTCGCGGGCGAGGGGATCGTGCTGGTCTGCGCGCCCAAGCGCGCGCCGGTCTACGCCACGAAGCCCGGCGGCGCGCCCGGGGCGGCGGCGACGCTGGCCTGGAAGAGCGAGGACCGGGGCGTGGTGTCGAGCGACGTCCCGACGCCGCTCTTCTACAACGGGAAGTTCTTCGTCCTCAGCGACGTGCGCCGGGCGATCTCCTGCGTCGAGCCGAAGACCGGGGCCGTTCTCTGGACGACCGACATCCCCCGGCGGCAGATGTGCTGGGGGTCGCCGACGGGCGCGGACGGCAAGATATACCTCATGAGCCTGGACGGCGAGGTGTTCGTGTTCGACGCGGCGAAGGGCGGCGTGCTCGGCGAGAACCCGATGGACGAGCAGGGGGCGGACCTGCGGTCCAGCATAGCGGTCGCGCACGGGAACCTGTTCGTCCGCACCAACGGTAAGCTCTACTGCATCGGGAAGTAGCGAGGGGAGACGCGACGAGACGTGATTGAGCAGCAGAGCAGAGTGTGGCGGGCGGCGACGGCGGTGGCGGTGGCTTCCTGGGCGGTGACGACCGCCTCCGGGGCCGCCGCCCAGGACTGGAACCAGTGGCGCGGGCCGGGCCGCGACGGAAAGCTGACGGCCGCAGCCACCGCCCCGGCGGAGCGGTGGCTCGGAAAGCCCGTCCGTTCCTGGAAGGTCGAGGTAGGCGAGGGGCACGCGTCCCCGCTGGCCGTCGGCGACGCCGCCTACGTCTTCGCCCGCGAGGGCGAGAACGAGGTCGCGCGCTGCCTGGACCTGGCGACCGGCAAGGAGCGGTGGCGCGACGCCTACCCGGCCCCGTACACGATGAACCCGGCCGCGCGCGGGCACGGCAAGGGACCGAAGTCCACCCCGGTCCACGCCGACGGCCGCCTCTACACGTTCGGCATCAGCGGCACGCTCTCGTGCCTGGACGCGAAGAGCGGCAAGGTCCTCTGGCGCAAGGAGTTCTCGGGCCAGCACAAGGCGACCTCGCCCGACTTCGGCACCGCGCTCTCGCCCGTGGTCGAGAAGGGGCTGCTCATCGCCCACGTCGGGGGCAAGGGCGACGGCGCGCTTACCGCGTTCGACGCGAAGACCGGGGAGGCGCGCTGGCGCTGGACTGGCGACGGCCCGGCGTACGCGTCTCCCGTTGTCGTCACCCTCGGCGGCGTCCGGCAGATCGTCACGCAGACCCAGACGATGTGCGTCGGCCTCGACGCCGCCACGGGGAAGCTGCTCTGGAGTCTGCCCTTCACCACCGCCTTCGAGCAGAACTCGATCACCCCGGTGGTCGTCGGCGACACGATCGTCTTCGCCGGGATGCGCCAGCCCACGTTCGCAGTCCGCACCCGCAAGAGCGGCGCGGAGTGGTCGGCCGAAAAGATCTGGCAGACCCCCGAGGCGACGTTCTACATGAGCACGCCCGTCGCCAGCAACGGCAAACTCTACGGCATGTCCGAGCGTCGCGGGGGGCAGATGTTCACCCTGGACGCCGCCACGGGCAAGGTTCTCTGGTCCGGTGAGGGTCGCATCGGCGACAACGCCTCGGTTTGGGACGCGGGCAGCCTGCTACTCACCTTTACCACCGGTGCGGACCTGATCGTCTACCGGAAGGAGGGCGACACTCTGGTGGAGGCGGCCCGGGCCACGGTCGCGGACTCGCCGGTCTGGGCCAGTCCCGCGATCGCGCGCGGCGGTCGCATCCTCGTCAAGGACCTTTCCTCGCTCGCGCTCTGGACGCTGCCGCCCGCGGCAAAGGCGGTGTCCCGGTGAGCGTCGGCCCGTTGCGCGTCGCCCCCGGACGCCTTTCCGACCGCCTGCGACTCGGGTGGCGCTTCAAGACGGGCGACGCCGTCATGTCGTCGCCGGTCGTGGACGGGGCGGGTCGGGTGTTCGTCGGCTCCGCCGACGGCAGCGTCTACGCCGTCCGCCTCGCCGACGGCCGTAAGCTCTGGTCGTTCAAGACCGGAGACGAGGTCGAGGCGACGCCGCGCCTGGTCGGGGGCGCGGTCGTGATCGGGTCGGCGGACGGCAGCCTCTACGCGCTGGATGCAGCTACCGGGAAGCAGCGCTGGAAGTACGCCACCGAGGACAAGATCCTGGGCGGCGCGAACGCCGGCCCCGCCCCCGGCGGCAGGGGGGGCGTCCGCGTCGTGGTCGGCAGCTACGACAACCGCGTCCACTGCGTCGACGCCGCGACGGGAAAGCGCATCTGGGTCTACGAGACGGACAACTACGTCAACGGCACGCCCGCGCTCGGCGGCGGGCGCGTGTTCGTCGGCGGGTGCGACGGCCTGCTGCACGTCATCGACTTCGCCACGGGGAAGCGGGTCCGCGCCATCCCGGTCGGGGAGTACGTCGCGGGGTCGGCGACGGTGGACGGGCGCAACGCCTACCTCGGGCACTACGGCAACGCCGTTGTCTGCGTGGACACGGCGGCGGGCAGGATCGCCTGGACCTACCGCGAGCGCGGCTTCCCCTACTTCTCCACCCCCGCCGTCACCGCGGACCGCGTCGTGCTCGGCGGTCGCGACCGGCAGGTCCACTGCATCGACCGGCGCACCGGCAAGGGGGTCTGGCTGTTCCGCACGCGCGGCAAGGTGGACAGCTCCCCGGTCGTCTGCGACGGCAAGGTGGTCGTCGGCTCCGAAGACGGTCGGCTCTATATGCTCGGCCTCGCCGACGGCAAGGAGCGCTGGAGCTACGTCGTCGGCAGGCCGGTGATGAGTTCCCCGTGCGTCGTCAACGGCACCGTCCTCATCGGCGCGGACGACGGCTTCCTCTACGCGTTCCGGGGCGCGTAGGAGCGCCCCGGAGCACACACCCCCTACCCGACGGGAGACGGGTTGCGGTCGAAGCCGTACTGGTGCCAGTACGGGTAGGCACGCGTGGTCGCACTCGCGGCGTCCAGGCGAGCGACCTGCTCGGGCGTCAGGTTCCAGCCGACCGCGCCCAGGTTCTGGCGCAGCTGCTCCTCGTTGCGCGCGCCGATGACCACGGTCGAAACGGTGGGCCGCTGGAGCAGCCAGTTGAGCGCGACCTGCGGGACGGTCTTGCCCGTCTCCGCGGCCACCTCGTCCAGGGCGTCCACCACCTTGTAGAGGTACCCGTCGTCCACCGGCGGGCCGTTCTCGACGGCGACGCGGGACTGGAGGCGGCTGTTCTCCGGCAGCGGCTGGCCCCGGCGTATCCGGCCCGTCAGACGCCCCCAGCCGAGCGGGCTCCAGACGACCGCCCCCACCTTCTGGTCCAGCGCCAGCGGCATCAGTTCCCACTCGTAGTCGCGCCCGATCAGCGAGTAATACGCCTGGTGCGCGACGTACCGCGGCAGATTGTACTTCTCCGCGACCGCCAGCGACTTCATCAGGTGCCAGCCCGAGAAGTTCGAGCAGCCGACGTAGCGGATCTTGCCCGCGCGCACGAAGTCGTCCAGCGTGCCCAGCACCTCCTCGACCGGCGTGAGCGCGTCGAACGCGTGCAGCTGGAACAGGTCGATGTAGTCGGTCCCGAGGCGGCGCAGGCTCGCCTCGATGCTCCGGGTCAGGCGGAATCGGGACGACCCGGTCTCGTTGGGTCCCGGGCCGGTGCGGAATCCGGACTTGGTGGAGATCAGCACCTGGTCGCGGCGCCCCTTGATGGCCTGGCCCAGGATCTCCTCCGCCGTACCGCCGGAGTAGTTGTCCGCGGAGTCGAACATGTTCAGACCGGATTCCAGCGCGACGTCCACCAGTCGGGTGGCCTCCGCGACGTCGCTGCTCCCCCACGCCTTGAAGAACTCGTTCGTGCCGCCGAACGTGCCGGTACCGAAGCTGAGCACGGGGACCTTGAACCCCGAGCCGCCGAGCTGCCTGAATTCCATGACGCCAATGCTCCTTGATCGTAAAGCCTCGACCGTATTCCCTCTGTGCTGAACCGTAATCCGGACGTCGGTTCCGCAAATTCCTCGCGAAGGTTACAGTGCAGAGACGATTGGAACGTTCCAATCTAAAGACGGTGCAGCGCGGGAGCGGGAATAGAGTCACCATACTGGACGTGGCGCGGGCGGCGGGCGTATCTAAGTCCACCGTCGCCAACGTGTTCAGTGGCTTGCCGGGCGGCGTGACGGTCCAGGAGGAGACGCGCCGCCGCGTGCTGGAGGCGGCGCAGCGGCTCGACTACCGCAAGAACGCCGTCGCCGCCGCATTTTCCTCCGGGCGCACGCACACCATCGGCGTGCTCCTCCCCCAGCACCACGTGCTGGCGACCTCGCGGGTCTATCGCACGTATGGTCAGGACGTCTTCGTGGCGGTCTTCGACGCCGCCTGTCGCGCCAACCTGCGCGTCACCTCGCTTCCGAACCTGGACCGGGAGCCGCGGGTGGCGGACCTGACGGACCGGCGCGTCGACGGCCTGATCCTGGCGTCGCTGCGCGACCCGGACCTGGTGCGCGCCATCTACGCGACCGGGACGCCCTGCGTCGAGATCGGCTCCGGGTTCGGTCCGCACCTCATCCACCCCGACAACGAGGGGGGCGCGGCCCTGGCGGTCGCGCACCTGGCCGGACTCGGGCACCGGCGCATCGCCCACTTCCGCGGCCCGCGCGGCGGCTTCTACGCCGCCGACCGGCGCGCGGAGGGCTTCGGATCGGCCTGCCGGACGCACGGCCTCGACCCGGGGCGGTGTCCCGTGCTGGACACGCCGGGAGACGTGGCGGAGGCGCTCGGGTTGCCGCGCGGCGACCGCCCGACCGCTGTCTTCGCCTTCAACGACTGCCAGGCGAGCGACGTCCTGGACATCGCCGAGGAGCGCGGCCTGCGCGTGCCCGGGGACCTGTCGGTGGTCGGGTTCGACAACAGCGTCGTTTCGGAGCTGACGCGCCCGCGCCTCACGACGATCGACAACGCTCTCGGCGCGCAGGCGGACGCCGCCATCGCTCTGCTGCTGTCACTCCGAGACGGAAGCGAGCTTCCGGAGCCGCCAGCGCCCGCCCCGGTATGCGTCCCGACGCACCTCGTCCCCCGCCATTC
>DATLHN010000596.1:0-5970 GCA_035539875.1 Armatimonadaceae bacterium | reverse complement strand
CCCCCGCGACGACGCCCCCGGCCGTGGAGCTGCCCGTCGGCTCGCAGGCGGACGCGGAAGCCAACCAGGGGGAGCAGTTCCTGAAGGCGGGCGACATCAACGGCGCGATCCTGAGCTTCCGCCGGTCGGTGAACCTGGCCCCGCAGGAGATCTCCAAGCGCGTCCTGCTGGTCCGCGCTTACCTGGCCGCCAGGCGCAACGCCGACGCGGTCTCGGAGGTCCGGCGGGCGCTCACCATCGCCTCTCCGCAGGACCGCGCGGGACAGTTGGAGCTGACACGCCTGCTGGCGGAGGCGATGACGCAGAGCGGGGACACCACCGCCGCGCGGGCCACCTACGAGGAGATCATCGGGGCGCAGCCGACCGCCCAGTGGGCGCGCCTGGGGCTCGCGGAGCTTCTGGAGAAGCAGGGGAAGAACGACGAGGCGGAGGCGCTTTACCGCACCGTACGCCAGGCGAATGCCAAGGACCGCGACGCCGCCCTCGGCCTGGCGCGCGTGCTCGCCGCTAAGGGCGATTACGAGGGCGCGCTGGAGCAGATCACGGCCAGCAGCGAGGGCGACGGCGAGGACGGACGCCGCCGCCGGTTCGAGACGGCCGTGCGCCTCTTCGACGCGGGGACGTCCCGGGTCGCCGACCTCCTGACCGAGAACCGGGAGGGCTACGAGCGCGGCACGCTCGCCCGCGAGGTCTTCTACAAGGCGACCGCAGCCCAGTCGGCCCGCGTCACCGGGCTCCTGTCCCTGCTGAAAGCGGTCCCGCCGCCCGTGGACGCGACCGAGGTCGTGCGCAAGTCGTACCGGCAGCGCATCTTCGCGGCCTCGCTTCTCTCGCAGGGAGTGGCCTCGCTGATGACGCAGCTGGAGACGGGGGACGCCGCCGCCGGGTCGCAGGCGTCCGTCTTCCTGAACGAGTTCCGCACCGAGATGAACGCCGTCCGCCGATCCGAAGCCGGGACCGCCGCCGATGAAACCGGGGCGGGGACGCCGCTGCCCGCCGCGATCAGCGGCGACCCACTTTCCCTGTAGCGAAAGCCCGCCGCTGATCGCGGCGGGCTTTCGCTTACCTTCCCCTACTTGCCCTTCGGGCCGAATTCCACGAGGTAGAGCGGGTCGATCTGGCCGGTGCGGTAGACGATCATCTCGTTGTTCATCACTCCCGAGTGTCCGGCCTTTGCGAACGTGCTGTCGTATCCCGCCGCCGGCAGTTTCTCGGTCCACGATTTGGGCGTGTACGCCCGGCCCATCGCCACGCGGCAGACCAGCATGTAGCATTTCTCGTCGCGCCCGCCAGCGCCGCCGCCGCCCCAGTAGCCGTAGGCATAGTTCAGCGCCTTGGTGCTCTGGTCGCTGAAGTAGACGCCGTTGCCGAACATCCGCCCGGTGCAGTGGGGCGCGTTCGCCGGGGCGATGACGAAGCCGCTCTTGAGCAGGGAGAGCAGGTTCGAAGCGCGGGTGCCGTGCCACAGTTCCCGGACGCCGCCTACCTTCTCGCCGTCCTCGGCGAAGGCGCGCCGCATAGAGTCGATCGTCACCCGGAACACCCGGCGCACGTCCAGGTGGGCGCAGGCGTGCATGTTCTGGCGCGTCTCCTGGTAGCGGCGGCGGATCTTCTCCACCTCGAACACGTCCTCCACGATTTCCAGCCGCGCCTCGAAGAGCTTGGGCGCGGGCGCGTCCTCACGCTTCGCCGCGTCCCCCTCCTTCGCCGTGAGCACCGTCTGGAGGCTCGCCTCCAGCGAGTCGAGGATCTGGTTCTGGCCGCGCACCGCCTCCAGGTTGGGAAAAAGCGCCTTCGGGTCCGGCTTCGCCCGCCCGATGTTCTGCGGCACCAGCATCAGGTACTCGTTGAGGGAGTTCGCGAAGTCCGCGCCGTCGTAGTCGCTGGCGTGTACCAGGTCGCCGATCGTGGCGAGCAGCGTCCGCGCCTCGGCGATGGCGTCGGCCGTCACGATCCCGAGCGGGGTCGAGAACGTCCCCCGGCTCTCGTCGTACTGGAGGGTGGTCGCCTGCAGGATGCGGTGGACGTTGACCCGGGCCAGGTAGGTCACGAGGGCGAGCGTCTCGGCGGAATCCGTCCGGATCTGCGTCGTCGCGATCTCGGCCAGCTTTTCGTTCGCCATCGCCTTGGCGGCGTGGCCGGACGTATTCGCGAGCGTCTTCTGCGGCCGGTAGCCCTTGCCCTCCTTCTCGCGGCACTTGGCGTCGAACTGCCCCTCGGTCCAGGCGGCGAACGACTTGCGCTGTCCGTCCTCGCCCACGCGCCCCCAGTGGGTCTCGCAAGAGCCGTCCGCGAAGAGGCGGATGTTCCAGAACTTGTTGTTGTTGCTGGCGATGTTGGTCAGGACGTACCGCGCCTCTTTGACCGTCCCGTTCGTCCCCGTCGCGGTTCCTGGTGTTGCTGCCGTGGCCGTGCTCATGTCTCTCCTCCGAAGCCGTAGTGCGCTTACAGCCGGACACTCGCCCCGCTTTTTTTCGCCCGGAATTCGGATTTCGCGCTTTCGTACACGTTTTGTTCACGCCCCGCCGGTAGGCTAGAGACGTGCGGCGCGCGCAAAACAGAAACAGAACCGGACGCGCCGCCGAGAGAGAGATCATCCACCACTACCGACACCGCCGCAGCAGCAGCAGCGCCGCCAGGGGCGCGTCGCTCGCCTGCCTCCTCGCCCTCCTGCCGGGCGTCGCCCTCGCGCAGCAGGAGACACCACCGTCTGCCGCACCCGCCGCACCGATCGCCGCGACCGTGCCGGACCCGCGCGCGGCGCTGCACCAGGCCATCGCCCGGGGCGACGCCGCCGCCGCGAAGGCCGTGCTCGACGCCGGGGCGGACCCCAACGCCGTCATCGCCGGTCAGTTCCAAGACCTGCCGCCGCTCCACTTCGCCCTCTATCTCGGGCACCGCGAGATCGTGGACGCGCTGCTGGCGAAGGGCGCGGACGTGAAAAAGGCGGGGCCACAGGGCTACCCCCTGCTGACCTTCGCGGTCTACAACCACCGCGAGTCGATGCGCCAGATGGAGCGCGGGCTGGCCATGCAGAAGGAGATGGCGGGGCAGCTCGCCGCCGCGCAGGCAGACGCCCTCAAGGGGCTGGAAGACGCCCAGAAGGCGCTCGCCGCCGCGAGCCAGCCGCGGCGTGGCGGCGGCGGTCTGTTCGGGATGCTCGGCAACGTGTTCGGCGGCGGCGGCATCGGCAACCTCGCCCTCGCCGCGGCGACGGGCGGCACCAGCCTGATCGGGCAGGGGCTGCTCCAGAAGGTCGGCGCGAACCTCGGCGGGCAGCTCATCGGCAAGGCGCTCGGCAGAAACAACCCGCTCGGGGCGTTCGCGCAGGCCGCCCTCTCGGGGAATCCTCTCGGCGGCGCGACGGCTCTGGAGGCGCTGGCCTCGAACCCGAAGATGCTCGGCGACGCCGGTCAACTGGTGGGGCTGGTACAGAGCGCGGCGAAGGGCGACCCGTCGTCGCTGGCGGGGATGAGGAACCTGCTCCCGAACGCGGGCGCGGGCGAGAAGGCGGCGTGGGGCAACTTCCTCAGCGCGGCCGAGTCGGGCCGCGTGGATGATGTGAAGAAGCTCCTGGCCAGCGGCGAGATACAGGGGCACCTGAGCCAGATGCAGTCGAGCGTCACCGGCGCGCTCCAGCAGGTCGAGACCGAGATGCGCGCCCGGGACGCCAGCTTCGTGGCCGCCCCCGCCGACCCGAAGGCGGAGGCGGAGCTCATGCGTCTCCTGATCGAGAAGGGGGCCGACGTCAACGGCAGGAACGCGGAGGGGATCACGCCCCTGATGTACTCGGCCCTGGCCGGGCGCGCGGAACTGGCGGCGCTGCTGGTCGAGAAGGGCGCGGACGTGAACGCGAAGGATACGAACGGCCTGACCGCACTCGACTGGGCCGAAACGAGCATCGACGAGGCGCTTTCCGAGCCGGTCGTCACGATCCTGAAGAAGGCGGGCGGGAAGTCCGGCCTGTAAGGCGGGCGCGAGGAGGGGCGGGGAAGTGATTCCCCACCCCTCCTATTTCAGTCCTGCTCCTTGAGCAGGTACCGGTTCGAGATCGCCTTGAACGAGAGGCGTCCTCCCAGCGCGAGGCTGTGCGCCTCCTCGCGCGGGCGGACCACGATCCCCTCGCGCTCGTTACTAGTACCGGGGTACTTCCCCTCGGCGAGCGCGAGAAGCTGGTCCTGGTCGTGCGCGAAGCTCTCCCCCGTCTCCAGCGTCTCGACCGCCGGGAGGCCCGCCCCGGCCAGGTACTCCCGCGCCTCGTCGTGCCCCAGGAACCGCGCCGCCTCCATGTCGAAGACGTTGAAGACGAACAGCGCGATCTCCGGCAGGCCGAGCGGGTTCTTCTGGACGCCCGGCCCGACGATCTCGCCCTGGAGCGCGTACCGCGGCGTGCGCCGCAGGACGGTCTCCAGGTCGTACTTGCGCGCCAGCCGCCAGTAGAGGTTTTCCCCGTCGAGGACGCTGTGGTTGCGCCCGCAGGCGTGGAACGCGCCGTCGCGCGGGTCGATCAGGTAGGTCGCCGAGGTGCCGTCGTACTTGAGCGTGATCGCGTACGGGCGGCCCCACATCTCCCCCAGCACCGCCGGGACGCTCTGCACGCGCATCTCGTCGGTCTTCGAGACCAGGGGCGGGAACGGCGCGCGCCACTCCCCCATGCCGGCCGGGGCGGGCGGCTCGTACTTGCCGACGCCGAGGCGCTCAGTCAGGTCGTCGCCGTCGCTAAGACCGTCGTCCAGCCCGGGGAACGCCGTCAGCGGGAGGAACAGCCCCTGCGAGAGCGCGCCGCGCAGCCGCATCGTGCGGATGCGGAACTTCGGCGGACGCTCTACCGGGCCGTCGGCCGCCGCGTCGTGCGCCCGCGGCGTCCACAGGAAGCGGAACGTCTCCGTGTCGGACGGGATGGCGTCTATCTCGAAGAAGACGCCGTGATCGCCCGTGCGGAACTCGCCCTTCTTCGTGACGCACTGCCAGCCGTTGATGCGGACCAGTTCTATGGCGTCGGCGTTCTCTATCGGCAGCACGTCCAGGACGCGCTGCACGCTGGCGAGCTTACGCTCCATCGCGTGTCATCCCCTTCCCGTCTTTTCGTCACCGCAAGCCTCCACGGCAGGATTCGCACCTGCGACCTCTTCCTTCGCAGGGAAGCGCGCTATCTGCTGCGCCACGCGGAGAGGCTGGACGGCGGCGGTCCGCGCGCCCGCCGTCCTCCTCCCTATCGCCCGCGCGCGGCGGTTTGCTCAACGCCGCAACGCCGACGGCGGAGGGAAGGAGACGCCGGGCCCGACGCCCAAAAGCAACGGTATGCTCTCGACACGCGCCGCGAACCGGCCGAACTTCCTGTGGCTGATCTCCGAGGACATGGGACCGGCCCTCTCCTGCTACGGACGCAAGGAGGTGAAGACGCCGAACCTCGACCGCCTTGCGGCGGAGGGGGTCCGCTACGACCGGTTCTACACCGTCGCGCCCGTCTGTTCGGCGTCCCGGTCCGCGTTCATGACCGGGATGTACCAGAACGCGATCGGCGCGCACCACCACCGCTCCCACCGCAACGACGGCTACCGGCTGCCGGACGGCGTCCGCCTGCTGACCGAGTGGCTGCGCGACGCCGGATACCGCACCGCGAACGTGACGCAGCTTCCGCCGTCCCTCGGCTTCAAGGGCTCGGGCAAGACGGATTGGAACTTTACGCCGCCGGAGAGGCCGTTCGACACGCACCTATGGGAGGACGTGAAGGAGTACGCGCGAACCAAGACGCCGTGGCTCGCGCAGATCAACTTCCAGGAGACGCACCGGAAGTTCCACGCCCCGAAGGTGACGCCCCCGGCGAAGGTCGCGCTGCCGCCCTACTACCCCGACCACCCGGCCGTGCGCGAAGACTACGCCGCCTACCTCGACAGCGCCGTCGAACTGGACCGAAAGGTCGGCGCGCTCCTGGCGCAGTTGGAGCGGGACGGCATGGCGGAGAACACC
>DATLHN010000595.1:0-2213 GCA_035539875.1 Armatimonadaceae bacterium | reverse complement strand
GTCGAGCGCCGCGGTCCAGAGCCCCCCCAGTTCGGCCTGCTCCTCCGGGTCCGCGAGCAGCGACCGGATGCGCTCGGCCAACTGCTCCCGCCGCTCCTTGCCCGTGTAGATGCGCTCCAATCCCTTCGCGTCGTCCACCAGATTTTGAAGGGCTCGCTGCATCAGCTCGGGAGGCGCGGTGTCCAGCTTTGCCTTCGCCTCGGTTAGCGCCTTGCGTACGCTCGCATACAGCACCTCGACGGCGATCTCCTGGTTGTCGGCATTCTTGATGCCCAGGAACCGGTAGAATCCCGCCTTCTGGAGCAGTTCCGTGAACTGCTTGGCGTTGTCGCTCAGGCGCACCTGCGTGGCGACCCGGTAGGTGCGCACGTCCCGGCCGAGAGCCCGGACGGCGCGGTGCAGCGGGAAGGGGAGGTCGCGGTCGGAGGAGAACTGCCCCTGCGGGTCGATGAAGAGCAGGCCCATTTCCCGATGCCGCGCGTAGGCCAGCAGCAGGTACGCCGCCAGACCGGATTTGCCCGATCCCGTCCGTCCGAAGACGCCGATGTGGTACGCCTCGCCCGCGCCGCCAGCGCCCTTGCCGAAGTGGCGCAAGGTGAACGGCATCTTCACCGGCGTCCCGTACACGGTGCCGAGGTAGACGAGTTCGTCCCGGTACTTTTCCAGCAGGGCGTTGAGGACTTCGTCGCGGACGGCGTAGACCTTCGCGCCGGTACTCGGGGAGGTACCGAGCATGTCCTCGGCGCAGAACTCCGTGCCTTCCTCGTCCACGTCGATAGTGAACGCCGCCTGCACCGTAAGCGTCGCGGTGCGGACGTCGGCGCGCCCGGAGAGGTGGGGGAGCGCGCCCTGACGCTTGATGATGCCCCGGAACGCCATGTCCTCGTGCCAGCGGTTCTGGGTCTCGACGCGCGATATCTGCCCGATGATGGCGATGCGGCAGTTCGCGTGCGGCAGTACGAGGTAGACCATCTGCCCCCGGATGCGCTGCGCCTCGGCGCTCTCCAGGATGTCGATTGTGATCTCCGACGTGTCGGACGGCGACCCGACGACGCCGATCTGCGTCGCCTGCATCTCGTCGAGCAGGACGGACAGCACTTTGCCCCGCGTGTTAACCCGGTTGTCGCTTGCAGCCAGCATAAGCCTCTCTCAGTCGTTCTCTTCGCCGATCGGCGGCAATCTCAATTCGCCCTCCTGTCGCGCGACTCGATAGGGCGGGCCCTGGACGGAAAACGGCGTGCCGTCACCGGTGCGCGCCCGGATGGTGAGCGGCAGGGCTTCGGCGGGGAGGCCGGTCTCCGGGAACCACTCACGGCCCGTAGCGGCGAGTATGAACAATCCGTCCGCGTCGCCGACGGCGGTGAACTGGGCGTCGCCGGGGCGGTACGGACCGATTCCCGTCACGCGCTCGATGTCGGCGGCGAGCGCCGGAACGTCGTCGGTAACGAGGGCTACCTCGCTGACGCTGAGCAGGTGCCGCGGGCCAAAGGTCAGTCCGTCCGGCGGGGGTGCGGGGAGATCGTGCCGGGCGATCAGTTCGAGGATGTTGCCCGCCGGGTCCGCGAAATAGACGGCGTGCGCGTTCCAGCTATCGAACGTATAGGCCCGGTCGTGAAGTACCGCGACCCCGCGCGCCGCCAGCCAGTCCCGCCCATTGCCCAACCGGTTCTCGGGTATGTTGAAGGCGAGGTGATAGGGCTTGCCGCGCACGTCGTCGGACTGCTCGAACAATAACTCCGTGCGACCAACCGTGACGAGCACTGCTGCCGGTTCTGGGCGAACCGGCAGGCCGAGCGTTTCTCCGTAGAAACGGGCGGCGGCGGTCGCGTCCGCGGTCTGGAGTCGGATCGCGTCCAGGAACATGGCTACACGAGCCCCTGGCGGGCGGCGAGAAGCGCGGCCTCCGCGCGGGTGTTCACTTCGAGCTTGGCGAAGATGTTGGAGATGTGGTTCTTGACCGTCTTCTCCGAGATGAAGAGCGCGTCCGCGATCTCCTTGTTACGCTTGCCCTTCCCGATCTCCGCCAGCACCTCGCGCTCCCGCTCCGTCAACTCGGCGAAGACGGCGTTGTCGGCGGCCCGCTGCGTCGAAAGGCGTGAGAACTCGGTCAGGAACCGTCCGACCAGCGACGGGTGCAGGAGCGCCTCGCCCCGCCCGACCGCGCGCACCGCCGTGATCGTCTCCTCGGGCGGGGAGTCCTTCAGGACGTAGCC
>DATLHN010000594.1:0-5722 GCA_035539875.1 Armatimonadaceae bacterium | reverse complement strand
GCGCCTCGTCGATCACCACCAAAGAGACGTTGGCGCGCCGCAGCGCGTGCAGGAACGTCGGCTGTCGCAGCCGCTCCGGGGCGGCGTACACCATCTTGATTCGCCCCGCCTTCACCATCGCGAGGCGTCGCCCGACCTCGGACGAGTCCAGGGACGAGTTGATGATCGTGGAGCGCGCGGCGACGTCCGGCGGCAGGTTCTCCGCCTGGTCCTTCATCAGCGCGATCAGCGGCGAGAGCACCAGCGTCGCCCCCGGCACGAGCATTGCCGGAAGCTGGTACGTCAGCGACTTCCCGCCGCCCGTCGGCATCACGGCCAGCGTATCGACGCCCGCCAGCGCGGCCTCGACGATCTCACGCTGACCCGAGCGAAAGTCGTCGTGTCCGAAGAGAGATCGCAGAGAATCGCGGGTCGTGTCGGCCGCTGTGGCGGCGGTAGATTGGGGCGTAGTCATTGGTCGGGGCTACTGGAATTCTCAGGGCTTCGCGGCGGACGCGGCAGATGGGGCGGGAGCCGAAGGCGGCGTAACGCGCGCCGCGAACCTGTCCCAGCCCTGGCGGGCGATCACGCCGCCGTCGCTGGCACCGGCGTGTACCAGACGCGCGCCGTCGTTATACAGTTCCCACACTACGGCTCCCGCCGTAAACCGGTAACGCAGGAGCACGACGTCACCGCCCGCCGGGTTCGGCGCGCGGACGTCCTCCAGCCGCTCCAGGGTGAACGGCGTCCCGGCGGTCTGGCCGTTGACGAGCGGAAAGTAGGTCCCGCTCGTCCGCTGCCCGACCGCCAGTGACGCGAAGCTCCCCCTGCCCGAATCCCAAACGTCGGGCATCAGGAACAGCGGCCAGAACCAGGCGCGCGCCCCGGGCACGGCGACCGCCGCGGGCGGGGTCGCCTCCAGGGTCCACGACACGACCGAACCCGGCCCGAACTTCGCCGTCAACTTCCGCCCCATCCACGGCGACTCCATCTCGATCAGGTTGCCCTTCAGGTCAAGGACCGTCGAGGACAGCCGATAGTCGCGTATGTCGTTGGTGATCTCGCGCGTCGCCGCGTCCCGGAACCGATCGCGGATGTACGCCTCGCCCGGCGTCTCCAGGGCCATCTCCAGCGTGCCGCGTTCGCCACTCCGAACGGACGGCTTCAGCGGGCCGCGGGCCTTGAAAGGAGCGAGAAAGAGCGCCGTGTCGCAGCGGACGATCTCGCCGCGCGGTCCGACGTACAGCGTGCCGGTCTGCTGCTCCTTGGGAAGGTACGGGAACGCGGCGCTATACTTCAGCTTGCGCGCCTTCAGCGGGCCGTCCGCGAGGTCGAGTGTCTCGGACCCGTCCACCGTCACGGTAAGGGGGTAATATTGCGGATAGGGAACGCCGCGGTCCAAGAAGACCAGAAACTCCTGTGGCCCCTTCCGCTTCCAGTCCACCTGGCGGCCGAGCGTGGCGGGCGCGGCGGTCAGGCTCAGGATGCGCCCCGAATAGGCCGTCTTCTCGCTCCGCGCGGGCACGCTCACGGAGTACTGCGCCGGGTCATCCCCTTTGTCCGTCCGCTCCATCTCCAGGTGACTGGCCGTCGGGTTCGCCTTCGGGCCACTCTGCACGACTACCTTCTTCACGGAGCCGTCGTCCACGAATGTGACCGTGGCGTCCACGACGGCGTCGTACTTGGCAACCGTCGGCGGCACGCTGAACACGCGCACAGCGCGCCTGCCCTCGGGCGTGCGCCCGCGTGCGAGCGTGACGACCATCCGGGTCTTGTCCGGCAGCGTCACCGTGTAGACCGGCTCCGCCGCCCGCGCCGCGAAGGGGGTGCCGAGCGCAACCGCCGCCGCCCCGACCGCCGCCGCGCGAAGGGAGCGAAAAACTGCCGTAGTCGCCATGCTCCTATTGTACACCGGGGCGCCTCCGGAACCGGAGGCGCCCCTGAGCGGCGAAAGCGGCAAGGTCCCTAGTCGCGAGCCCAGAACATCGGCCCGGGCTGCTCGGCGACCACCGCCTCCTTCAGGACGTCGAGCGCCTTGTGAAGGCCCTCGCGCGTCGAAAGCAGGCTGTCCTCGTGTTCTATCGAAAGGACGTAGTCGTAGCCGACCATGCGGAGGTTCGAGACGAAGTCCTTCCACCAGGCGGTGTCGTGGCCGTACCCGACCGACCGGAAGATCCAGGAGCGCCCGAGGATGTCGCCGTACGACTTCGTGTCGAGCGTGCCGTTCAGCGCGGCGTTCGTCGGGTCGATGCGCGTGTCCTTCGCGTGGGCGTGGAAGATAGCCCCGGCCTTGCCCAGCTCGCGCACCGCCACCAGCGGGTCGATCCCCTGCCACCAGAAGTGAGACGGGTCGAAGTTGCAGCCGATGTGATCGCCCGCCGCCTTGCGCAGCCGCAAGAGCGTGTCCGGGTTGTAGACCAGGAAACCCGGGTGCGCCTCGATGGCGAAGACGCAGTTGTGCGCCCGCAGGAAGCGGTTCTGCGCCCGCCAGTACTTCGTGGAGACCTTCCACTGGTAGTCCAGGATGTCGCGGTACTCGTCCGGCCAGGCGCAGGTCACCCAGTTCGGGTTCTTGGCGCGCGGGTTGTCGCCGGGGCAGCCGGAGAAGCCGTTGACGGTCGCCTGCGGCATGATGCCGTCCCCCGCCAGCTTCTCGGAAAGTAGTACCGCGTTCTCGAACGCCTGGTGGTCGGCGTTCGCCTGGGCGCGGCTCGGGTGCAGCGGGTTGCCGTGGACGGAGATGGCCGAAATGATCAGGTTCCGGGACTTGACCAGGTTCACCAGCTTCTTGCGCTTGCCGTCGTCCTCGATCAGCGCGCGGATGCCGCCGAGGTCGTCGAGATGGCGCGAGCCCGGGTACGCGCCGCCGCCCAGTTCGACCGACTCGATACCCGCGCCGGCGATGTAGTCGAGCGCCGCTTCGATCGGCTGGTCGTGAAACAGCGCCGTGAAGATTCCGATTTTCACGCTGTACCTTCCTTTGTGCGAGGGATGAGAATGATGAATAATGACGCGCGCCGAAACCCCTCTGAATCGGCGCAAAATGGGGCAGTGTCCCCAAAAAACGGGGCTGTTCTAACCGGTTCCGCCCACTTCCCGGCGATTTTAGCACAACAGACGCGCGAAAGTCCAGCGCGCCTCGCCGACGTGCTATGATGGGGAGCGTGCCACGCATCCTGCACGTCATCAATGACTTCCGCGTCGGCGGCGCGGAGGCGCTCGTCCGCGACCTCTGCGCCCGCCTCGGCGGCGAGGGGTGGGACGTCTCCGTCGTCGCCCTCCAGCCAAACCCGACCTTCATCGAAGACGCCGTCCGCGGAACCGGAGGGGTGGCGTTTACGGCCCACCCGGCCGAATGGGGGTTCTACTCGGTTCGGCACGTCGCGGCCCTCGCCGCCGCGATGCGCGACGCGGACCTCGTCCACGTCCACCTGTTCCCGGCGCAGCTCTGGGCGGCGCTCTCCTGGCGGAGCCTTCCCCATCGCGCCCGCCCCAAGATCGTAACCACCGAGCACAACACGACCAACCGGCGGCGGACCTGGTGGTTCCGGAGCGCGGACAGGTGGCTGTACCGGCACTACCGCGACACCGTGGTCGCCGTCAGTCCGCCGACGGCGGCGGCATTGACGGGTTGGGTCGGCCCGGGCTGCGTCGGCGACGTCCGGGTCATTCCGACCGCCATCGACTTCGACCGCTTCGCCGGAGCCGAGCCGACGCCGCGCGCCGATCTGCCCGGGGTTCCGGCGGGATCTCCCCTTCTGCTCAGCGTCGGAAGACTCGAACCACAGAAGGACCACGCGACGCTCCTGCGGGCGCTCCCCCTCCTCCCGGACATTCACGCGGTCCTCGTCGGCGACGGCCCGCTGCGCGGCGAATTGGAAGCGCTCGCGCAATCACTGGGCGTGCGGGACCGCGCCCACTTCCTGGGACGGCGCCCGGACATCCCGCGGCTGCTCAAGGCGGCGGACGTGTTCGTTCAGCCTTCCCGCTTCGAGGGGTGGAGCATCGCGATACTGGAGGCGATGGCGAGCGCGGGCGCACCCATCGTCGCAAGCCGCGCGCCGGGGCTCGCCGAGGCGGTCACGGGCCGGGGCTGGCTGTTCGACGTCGGGGACACCGAAGCCCTCGCGGAGGCTGTACGGGATGCCCTGGTCGACCGCGACGAAGCCGCCCGCCGGATCGCTGCGGGCCGGGAGTTCGCGGAGCAGTTCCGCATCGAGCAGTGCGTCGAAAAGCACCGGGCGCTCTACCGAGAACTGTTGGGAGAGAACGCGCCCGCGACCTGAGGGCCGCGGCGGTCAGCGGGAGGTAGAGTCACGCAGCAGGCCGGGCGTCTCCCCGGCAGGACCGGACTCGAACAGCGTTCGGGCCGTGCGCCGCGGCGTGTTTCGTCCGCCCGCCTTGCCGGTGACCCGATCGGTGATTCCGGGCGGGGCGGCGGAGGTGCTTGCGCCGCTCCCCCGAAGGCTGGCAGGCGGCGGGAATCGCCGGAGCAGGAGCTGTCGCAGGCTCGCCCCCGCCTCCCCGAACCAGGAGTCGGGCGCGGCGTTCCACCAGTCCGCTTCTGTGAAGTCGCCGAGCGTGTCGGGTTCGTTTCGGTCCAGGGCCACGACGCCCCCGAGCGCGGCTCCCGAAAAGCAGACGCCGCGCAGATCGGCGCCTGTTATATCCGCCTTCGCCAGGGTCGCGCCCTCCAGGTAGGCCCGCGAAAGGTCGGCTCCCCGTAGATCGAGGGACGACAGATCCGCTCCCGCGAGAAAGACCCCCGGCGCCGCGACCGTGGTCCCGACCCGCGCCGCGGCGTGCAATGCGGCGACGAGCGGCGCGACGGACGCCTTCAGCCGCTCGCCTTCGGACCAGACCTCTTCGACGCCCTCGTCGCTGCGCGTGGTCGCCTGAACCCTGTGCGATGCCTCGTCGGAGCGTGCGAATGCCGCGAAGCGTGCCGCCTGAATGCACGCTGGGTCGTCGGACAGGTCGAGGACGCAGTGCAGCCCGCTGTCGTCCGGGGCGAACTCCGTGATTTCCGCCAGGAATCGCACGGCGTCGGAATCGCCCTCCGCTTCCACTCGGGGCCGCCTCGCGTAAAAGAGACCGAGCGCTTCCAGGAACGCTCGAAGCGCGGAACGGTTGGCGTCAGCGAGATCGTTGACGAGAATCTGTGCGTGCTCCGCCGAACCGTTCGCCGCCAGCCCGCCCGCGATCTCCTGGAGCGCGCCGGCGATCCGCTGGCGCATCTCCGGCGACTCGTCGAACCGCAGGCCCGCGGCCAGGTGGTGAGAAACGCGTGAGAACAGGGGCAGTGTCCCGTCGGCCTCGGCGTAAAACGCAAGGTCGCGCAGCCGCGCGACGGCCGCGAAGCGCATCGCGGGGCTGTCGCGGTACCCGAGCCGGTCCACGGCGTCGAACAGGTCGGTCTCGATCAGGGTGCGGGTAAAGCGAGCGCCGCTGGCGCTCTCCGCTTCCCTGCCCGCGTCCGGCGTGTTCGACAGCGGGTTCAGGTCGTCGGCAAGGTGGGCGGCGCGGCTTTCGGCGTTTTCGGCGCGGGAGGCGGGGCCGCCCGCCGGGGACCAGTAACGGCATACACGCATGTCTCGCAATAGCTCCTTCTGCCTGCCATCTTAGCAGGTTTTGGCCCCATTTGGCGCAGTCGCCGCGTACGGCAATTAAACGGCGTTTTACGCGGTCATTGACAGTAACCGTTCCCACCGTTATAATCCGTGCGATGCCGGCTCCCCCTCGT
>DATLHN010000593.1:0-2239 GCA_035539875.1 Armatimonadaceae bacterium | reverse complement strand
CCGACGCCTGCCCGGCAACCCGGTGAGGAAGTCGCGCTCAATCTGCGGAAGTGAAGGGACGGGGAGGTAATCGATGCGATTATTGATACTCGGCGGTACCGGACTGATCGGGCCGCACCAGGTGCGCTACGCCGTTTCGCGCGGGCACAAGGTCACGGTGTTCAACCGCGGGAAGACCCACCCGGGCATCCTCGGCGGCCTGGAGGTCGAGCAGCTTCTCGGCGACCGGAACGGCGACCTCGAATCCCTCAAGGGGCGGGACTGGGACGCCGTGATCGACAACCCGGCGACGCTGCCGAAGTGGGTCCGCGACGCCGCCGCCGTCCTGAAGGGCCACACGAAGCGCTACCTGTTCGTCTCCACCGTCTCCGTCTACGCCGACAACGCGAAGCCGGGCCAGGACGAGTCCGCGCCGGTGCAGACCGGCGGCGACCCGAACGCGGCCCGCATGACGGACGTCCGCCAGTACGGCCCGCTGAAGGCGCTCGCCGAGGAGGAGACGCGCAAGGCGTTCGGCCCCGGCGCGATCGTGGTGCGCCCCGGCCTGATCATCGGGCCGGGCGACGAGACCGGGCGCTTCCTCTACTGGCCGCTGCGGATGCGCCGGGGCGGCGACGTCCTGTGTCCCGGCGACGGCAACGACCCCGTGCAGTACGTGGACGCCCGCGACCTGGCGGAGTGGACGGTGCGGCTGGTGGAGAAGGACGGCAACGGCGGGACGTACAACGCCATCGGCCCGGTCCGCCCGCAGACCGTCCGCCAGGCGCTCGAAGGCGTCCGCAAGGGCGCGCGGTCGTCCGCGAAGCTCGTGTGGGTGCCGCTCTCGGTCCTGGAGAAGGAGAAGGTATCCGCCTGGGCGGACCTGCCGCTCTGGGTGCCGGGCGGCGGCGACACGGCGGGCTTCCACCGGCGCGACAACCGCCGGGCGGTGTCGCGCGGCCTGACGTTCCGCCCCATCGAGGACACGACCCGGGCGGCGCTCGCCTGGTACGACGCGCTCCCGCCCGACCAGAAGGCGAAGGTGGAGGGCGGCCTCAAGCCCGAGCGCGAGGCCGAAGTGCTGGCCGCGTTCCGCGCGGCGGTGACGAGGAAGTAGGGCCGCGAGTCGTAGGCGCGAGCGCGCGCCTCAGCCGCGCGCGCTTTCCGCCGGTTCGGTCAGCATGTAGCGCCAGACGGGGGCGAAGAGCGGGCTGCCGTCAGGGGCCGTCACGTTGTCGCGGATCACCGACGTGTGCGCGTCCCGGGAGTCGGTACCCCCGGCGCGGCCCGGCCAGCGGGTGAACAGGGCGCGCGCGTGGCCGTACGGCGGCTTCTCCCGGTCCACGTCCGCCGCCCCCAGTCGGTACACGCCGAGCGCCTTCAGGTTCTCCACCTGCCGGGCGTAGTCGCAGCCCTGGCGGTCGTAAACGTTGTTGAACGCGAAGAAGCGTGCTGGCGGCGTGGCCGACGGGCGCGCGTCGTACCACCGGGCGGGCGCGCGGCGCGCGGTGTCGTAGTCCTTGGGCGAGCCGAAGCAAAGCACGCGGGCCACGCGGCGGCGCGTCGCGATCCACGCCGCGTGGCCCCCGCCCTGCGACTGACCCGCGACCGCGACCTTCTCCCACCGGACCGCCGCGCCGTCGGCGTCCAGGAACGCGCCCCACCCCTCCCGGGGGCGCTCCCGCTCCAGGAACCGGAGGAGCTTCACGGCCCGGTTCTCGATGCTCTCGGCGCGCGGCACCTTCGCGTAGGGCGTGTCCGCCCCCTCCACGAGCGCCCGCCGGAACTCCGAGAACGCGTCCACGTCGGTCGCGGCTACCCGGGCGACCTGCGCCGCGGAGACGTCGTTCGGGTACATGAGGTAGACCGCGTGGTAGCCGCACGCGGACGCGGTCCGGCAGAACCGGCGCGCTGCGGGCGCCTGACGGGGCCGCGGGTTCGTGCCCGGCAGGAACAGGAGCAGTTCGCCCCGTGGCTTGTCGCCGCCGGGGAGGTAGATCCCGTGGGGGTTGTCGAACGTCCGGATCGCGCGGTCGGTGGCCGACGGGCGCACCTCCCGGTCGGGCGCGTTCTTCGGGTCGGGGCGCGAGGCGGGCGGGTCGTCGGCGAAAAGCGGCATGCCTACTCGTTCGCCCGCGCCGGTCTCGCCACCTCCCCCGCCGCTCCGGACTTCCGCGCGGCACCGACACGTGAAAAGAGGAGGGTCCGCGGCGGTATCGCAGCGCGGCCCCTCCCCGTGTGTCTACCTTCTCCTCGACAC
>DATLHN010000592.1:0-2435 GCA_035539875.1 Armatimonadaceae bacterium | reverse complement strand
CACGAACGCCCACGCGACCCCGCTCTGCACCCCGACGCGCGTGCAGATGATGACGGGCAAGTACAACTTCCGCAACTACACGGAATTCGGGGCGCTGAAGAAGGGCGAGGAGACGTTCGCGCACCTGCTCCGGGGCGCGGGCTACGCCACCGGCATCGCGGGTAAGTGGCAGCTGGCGGGTTCCGTGCCGGGGACGGAGCAGCGGGGCGAGGGCCAGCTGCCCGCCGAGGCGGGCTTCGACGAGCACTGCCTCTGGCAGGTGAAGCGCCTCGGGTCGCGGTACTGGAATCCCGTCCTGGACGTCAACGGGAAGCATCTGCCGGCGCAGGCGGGCGCGTATGGACCGGACCGGTTCGCGCAGTTCGCCGGAGAGTTCTTCGAGCGTCACCGGGACCGGCCGTTCCTCTTCTACTACCCGATGGCACTGCCGCACGCGCCGTGGCTGCCGACCCCGAAGAGCGGCGACGTGACCGACGCGCAGCGCCGCGAGGACGACCCGCGCTGGTTCAAAGATTGCGTGGAGTACATGGACACCCTGGTGGGCCGTCTCGTGGACCGCCTCGGCGCGCTGGGCCTCGCCCAGGACACCCTGATCCTCTTCGCGGGCGACAACGGCACCGGTCGGCCCATCCGGACGGCGACGGCGGGCGGCCCGTACCAGGGTGGCAAGGGCCGCACCACGGTGGCGGGGACCCACGTCCCCCTCATCGCCCGCTGGGCGGGGCGTTCCCCGAAGGGCGCGGTCTGCGAGGATCTGATCGACTTCACCGACGTCTTCCCGACGCTGGCCGGGGCGGCGGGCGCGCCGGTGCCCGCCGCCCACCCGCGCGACGGGCGCACCTTTCTGCCGCAAATCACGGGCGCGAAGGGGACGCCACGGGAGTGGGTATTCTGCGACTACAACCCGCGGTGGGGCAAAGCCGTCCCCGCCCGCTGGGTGATGGACAAACGCTGGAAGCTCTACGGCGACGGTCGTCGCATCGACCTCAAGAACGACCCGGACGAGCAGAAACCGCTGAAGAGTTTTCCCGCCGAGGCGGGGGATGTGGGCGCGCGGTTCGAGAAAGTCCTGGCGACCCTGCGCTGACGGAGGATTCAGACGTGCGCCACCCTTCCGTCCCGCTCGCCGACTCCCGCATCGAGCAGCTTTCCTGGCTGGTCGGGCACTGGCGCGGGGAGGTGAAGGGGCAGCCTATCGAGGAGTGCTGGTTCGCCCCGGCGGGCGGCGCGATGTGCGGCATGTTCCGCTGGCTCAAGGACCCCGACACGGTCCGCTTCTACGAACTGATGGTACTGGAGTCGGTCCCCGGGGCGGGCATCGTGCTTCGCATCAAGCACTTTCACCTGGGCCTGATCGGGTGGGAGGAGAAGGACCAGAGTGCCGACTTCCCCCTCGTCCGGCTCACCGACCGCGAGGCCGTCTTCGCACGGCGCAACGACGCGAAGCCACCCCTATGGCTCGTCTACCGCCGCGAGGGCGACGCCGACCTCGTGGTCTACTTCGACAACGGCAGCGACGAACCCGACCCCGCCGCCTTCTTCCGCTACGCCGCTGCCACCGCAGTACAATGAAGCGTAATATCCCTCGGAGGTGCCGTTCTTGAGCCTGACCATCGAGCTTCCCGAAGAAACCCTGGAATCCCTGCGAGCGGAAGCGCGGGCGCAGGGACGCGACGTGGCCGACCTGGTCGCCGCGCGCCTGAATGCGCTGTACGGAGTGGCGTCCAATCGTCCGATCGCCGCTCAAGTGCTGTCGGCAGCGGAAACACAATTGCTCGACACCATAAATGCCGCCTTCCCTCGGGAGAAACGCCATCGCTACGGAGCTCTCGTTGCCGCACGGCAGGCGGAAACGCTCACAGAAGTGGAGCATGCGGAGTTGATGGAAATCACGAATCAGATAGAAACGTGGAATGCCCGCCGCTGGAAGGCGATTGCCGACCTGGCGCGTCTGCGCGGGCGGACGCTCGATGAGATGGCGGCGGAACTGCAAATCCCATCTCCTGGCTATGACGGAGAAGGATAGCGTAGCCGCCTCAACGCGCCGTCTCGTAGTCGAGCGGGCGCAGGGTTGCTGCGAATACTGCCTGAGCCAGGCGCGCTACTGCCCCGACCCCTTTCCGGTCGAGCACATATATCCCGCATCACGCGGCGACTCTTCGGACCCCGACAACCTGGCGCTCTCCTGCCAGGGCTGTAATAATGCCAAGTTCGTCAGTACGACGGCGGTCGATCCCGTAACGGACACCGCCGTCCCGCTCTTTCACCCGCGCGCTCACCGGTGGGAGGACCACTCGCCTGGAGCCACGAGTTGACGCACGTGATCGGTCTTACGGCGACGGGGCGGGCGACGGTCCTGAGGCTCCGACTCAATCGGGAGGGCGTGGTCAACCTGCGCGAGGTGCTCGCGGCCGCGGGCAAGCATCCGCCGGAGA
>DATLHN010000591.1:0-2306 GCA_035539875.1 Armatimonadaceae bacterium | reverse complement strand
GACTCTGCCGCGCCCCTGCACCGGCAGCTCTACCGCGGGCTGCGGGAAGCGATCCTGACGAAACGGCTCGCGCCGGGGGAGCGCCTCCCCGCCTCGCGCGTGCTGGCCGTCGAACTCGGCGTCTCCCGCAACACCGTGCAGGAAGCCTTCCGGCAGCTCTGGGCGGAGGGGTATCTGGACGGGAAGGTGGGCGCGGGCACCTACGTGGCCCAGACCCTGCCGGACGACCATTTGCGCGCCGCGCGGCGGCCCGAAACCCGCGGCGGCGCCAGGGACCCTGCGCCCACGGAAGCCCGCCTTTCCCGGCGGGGCGCGGCCCAGGCGGCGTACTTCGCGGACATGGACTTCCCGCGCCTGCTGGAATCGCGCCGGGCGGGCCGCGCCTTCGTCGCCGGGACGCCCGCCCTCGACGCTTTCCCGTTCGATCTGTGGGGCCGACTGACCGCCCGGCACGCGCGGAACCTGCGGCCGGAGCAACTGGAGTACCAGGACGCCGCGGGTTACCCGCCCCTGCGCGCTGCCATCGCCGACTACCTGCGGGACGCGCGCGGCGTCCGCTGCGCCCCGGAACAGGTGATCCTGACCGCGGGCGCGCAGCAGGCGATGACCCTGGCGGCGCACCTGCTGCTGGACCCGGGTGAAGCGGTCTGGGTGGAGGACCCCGGCTACTTCGGCGCGCGGGGCGCGCTGCTGGCGGCGGGCGCGCGTCTCGTTCCGGTGCCGGTGGACGCCGAGGGCATCGACGTGGCGGCCGGGGAGGCACTCTACCCGGACGCCCGCCTGGCGTTCGTCACGCCCGCGCACCAGATGCCGCTGGGGGTCCCGCTGAGCCTGACCCGCCGCCTGGCGCTGCTGGACTGGGCGCGCCGGGGCGGGGCCTACGTCCTGGAGGACGACTACGACGGGGAATACCGGTACGCGGGGCGTCCGCTCGCCTCGCTCCAGGGGCTCGACCGGGACGGGCGCGTTCTGTACCTGGGTACGTTCAGCAAGGTCCTCTTCCCCGCGCTCCGCACCGGCTATCTGGTGGTGCCGGAGGCGCTGGTGGACAACTTCCGCACGGCGCGCTTCTTCGCCGACTTCCACGGCGGGCTGCTGGAGCAGGCAGTCCTGACCGACTTCCTGCGGGAGGGGCACTTTACGCGCCACATCCGCCGCATGCGCCAGCTCTACGCCGAGCGCCAGAACGTGCTGCTGGAAACGGCGCGGGCGGAACTCGGCGGGTTGCTCGACGTCGCCCCGGCGGACACGGGCATGCACCTGCTCGGCTGGCTGCCCCCGGGATGCGACGACGTGGACACCTTCGCGCGCGCCGCCGCGCACGGCGTCTCCACCGTCCCGCTCTCCCGCCTGCTCCTGAACCCGGGCGGGGACGGAAAGCGGGGCGCGCTGATGCTCGGCTACGCCGCCGTCCCGCCTGACGAAATCCGCCGCGGCGTCCGCGCCCTCGCCGCCGCGCTGACACCTTGAGGGAGGTTAGAATGGCCGTTACAGCGGTAACGACCCGGATCCGGAAGCACGTCAACGCCCTGGCGGACCCGAAGCGCTGGGAGCGCGCCAAGTACCACCTGATCCGGCACTACGCGGAGCGGGGGCGCGCGGAGATGGAAGCAGCCCTGCGCCACGAAGACTGGATGGTCCGCGCCCAGTTGACGTATGTCGCGGCGCGCATCGGTGGCGAGTGGGGCTACCGGATGCTCCAAGCGCTTCTCGCCGATCCGGTGGAAGAGGTCCGGTATGATGCGGCGACCTTTCATGCTTTGTTTCCCGGCGAATCGACGGCCCGCGACCTGCACGCGTTCATCGCCGGTGCGGCGGACGCGGACACGTCGAGGGCCGCGGCGTTCTACGCACTCAAGGAAATGGGCGAGCCGGCACGCGAAGTTCTGCAGGCGTTGAGCCAGCACCCCAACGCCGAGACGGCGGAGTACGCGCGCTTTAATCTGGCGATCCTGAACGGGGACGACGATGAGGAACCCTAAAGCAGGCTCATGGGGTCTACGTCGAGGGAGAGGCCGGAGCGGTCGGTGGCGGAGAGGAGGGACATCGCCTCCTTCAGTCGGGTGCGGAGTTTGTCCATGTCCGTCGTCTTCAGGAGCAGATGCCAGCGGTAGCGGCCCCGCAGGCGGCTGAGCGGGCAGGGGGCCGGCCCGAGAACGGCGAGTTCGTCGCCGCCCGCGCCGCCGAGGAAGCGCGGGCCGAAGGCGTCCTTCTCCTCGCCGGTCAGGTGATAAGACAGTCGGCGCAGGCGCGTCTCCGCCTCGCGGCCGTCCTCGTCCTGCGCGATGACGTTCACCAGGCGCGTG
>DATLHN010000590.1:0-17486 GCA_035539875.1 Armatimonadaceae bacterium | reverse complement strand
CCCCTCCTTCACACCCAGAGGGGAGTCGACCGGACCGGTGCCGCCCCGGACGCCGAGGCGCACGCCCTCACCGCTGTTGCCGGGCGAGCCGCCGAGGCCGGTGGAGCGGACGTTGGGCCCGCGGCCCGGTCGGTGACGGCGGGGGCGGGGTCTCCGGCCCGCGCGGCCGGGCGGTCGCGATCGGCGGCCCCGGCACCGGCACGAAGGTCGGCCCCGGCGTGGGCGATGGTGACGGAGCGGGCGTCGCGAACGGCGTGATCGGCGGCACGGGCCGCGGCGGGAACGGCGACGGCAGCGGCCGTGCGCCCCGGGCGCGCGGCGGCAGCGGCGGCACCGGTCCGGTCGACTCCCCTCTGGGTGTGAAGGAGGGGACTCCGGGCGGCTCCGGCACGGCGGGCGCCGGCCGCGGCCAGGTCGGGCCGAAGGAGGAGGAGCGCGAGAAGCCGAAGGAGACGGGCCGCGTCGGCAAGACCGAGAACGCCCGCCTGACGCGGCGCGTGGACCCGTCCATCCCCGACAGCATGGAGTCCGAGAAGTTCGACGCCACGGTCAACGTGACGTTCAGCATCTCGCCGTCGGGCAGCGCGTCCTACACGGTCACCTCCTCGGGCAACCGCGAGGTGGACGCCATCGTGCGCCGCTCGCTCGACCGCTGGAAGTTCGAGCCGGCATGGGAGAACGGCAAGCAGGTCGCCGCGACCCTGCGCTATACGATCCGCATCAAGAACAAGTAGCCCGGTAAACGGAGACGCCCCGGAAGGCAGCAAGCCTTCCGGGGCGTCTCTCTTTGTCAGATGACCTCGAGCGAATCCTTATCGGGCAGCGCCGGGAACGGGGCGTGCGGCTCCGACTGGTACCAGAAGACGACCGAGGCGATGTCGTCCTGGAGCGGGAGGTAGCGGCCCTTGCTGCGCCAGCCGAGCGCCTGGATCGTGATGCGCAGGTCCTCGTCGAAGCGCACCGGGTCCATCACGTGCCAGCGGTACATGCCGAACCGCTGCTGCACCTGGTAGTGTCCGTCGCCGCGGACCACCTGCGGCAGTCCCGCGTACGGGGTGCAGAACTCCTGGTACTCCACCGTCTCCGCGCCGTACTCGTTCTTGCGCCGCACGTCGAAGTCGTAGGAGCCGCAGAAGTAGTCCTCGGTGCCGGTGCCGCAGATGGTCGGGAATTCCGTGTCGCCGTCGAGGAAGAATTTGATCTCGCCCTCGCCCCACCAGCCGTTGTTGTTCACCTGCCAGGCCATGTACGTGCCGACGTAGTGCCCCTTGCCCTTGATGCCGTCCGCCAGCGTGTAGTCCTCCTTGTAGGGCAGGGGGTTGACGCGCCGGAACTGGGCGTGGAGGTAGGCGGCGTCCTCGGGGACGTCGGTGAGGGTGTAGTTGACCTGGTAGTAGAGGACCATGTCGTCCTCGCCGATGTTCTCCATCGTGATGCGGCACTTCTTGCGGAAGGGCATCTCCCAGTAGCAGTTGAACGCGGAGCCCGGGTTGACGCAGACCGGGAGCGACGTCACCTGCGCGAACTTCTGCCAGCCCATGCAGAAGAAGTCGCCGACCGGGCACTCGATCGAGGGCGTCTCCTCGTCGTCCCAGAAGAAGCGCAGGATGGAGAAGCGCCAGGTGCCGGTGGGCGTCATCCAGATCTGCTGGATCGCGCCCGGCCCGTCAATCTCCGCCAGGGTGAACGTCGTCCCGGCGGCGATCTTCACGGAGGGGGATATCTTCCACCCCTGGCCGAGGTCGCGCGCGCAGTTCGCGCCGGTGCCTTCGGTGGCCATGCCCGCCTTGCCCTTCTCGCCGGTGAAGTTCTCCGGCGAGATGGAGCGCGTCTTCGCGTTCGAAAGGAGGGAGAGGTTCCCCAGGTGCATTCCGAGTCCGTTGAACATAATCGCGGATACTTCCTTCGCTGACGCCGTGCGTGTTCTTGAGGGCGTCGTGGAGTCCGAAGGCGCATTCGCGACCGGCGGGCGTTATTCCTGCCGGAGGTCCGCCAGGGTCACCGTCACCGTGGTGCCGCGGCCCGGCTCGCTTGCCAGGTGGAGGTCGCCGCCGAGGGCGCGCGCCAGGCTGCGGCAGATCGCGAGGCCCAGGCCCGCCCCGCCGCGCGCGCGGGTGCGCGCCGTGTCCGGGCGGTAGAACGGCTCGCCGAGTCGGGCCAGGTGCTCCGGCGCGATGCCCTCGCCTGAGTCGGCGACGGTGAGTACGATGCCGCCGTTGCCGCCGCCGCCGTCCTCTTCCGGGCGGGCGCGTACGGAGACCGAGCCGTCCGCGGGGGTGTGGCGCGCGGCGTTCTCGAACAGGTTCGTCAGCAGGCGGATCAGGTAGTCCCGGTCGGTGCGCAGGCGCAGGTCGGCGGGCACGTCGTTGCGGAAGGCGGGAATCTCCGTCGCCGCCGCCGCGGTCTCGAGGGTCTGGTCGGCGGAGCGTCGCGCCGCGGTCGCGGCGGACCACGCCCGCCGCGCAGCGTCGGCGAGGGCGACCTCGCTCACCTGGACGGGGAGCGCCGCCGCAAGCGCGCCGCCCCCCTCGGCGCGCGCCAGGAAGAGCAGGTCACGTACGAGGCGGTTGGCGCGGTCCGCCGCCTCGTCGATCGCCTCCGCCGCCTCCCGCGCGTCCTCCGGAAGCGATTCCGCCTCCTCGCGCATCAGGCTGCTGTTCGCCTTGATGACCGCCAGCGGCGTGCGCAGTTCGTGGGAGGCGTCCGCCGTGAACCGCCGCTGGCGCTGGAACGCCTGCTCCAGGCGCTCCAGCATGCCGTTGAGCATCGCGGTCAGGCGGCCGAACTCGTCATCCCCCGTCACCGGTAGCCGGTCGGAAAGGTTCTCCGCCTCGATGCGGCTGGCGGCCCGGGTCAGGGCGCGGACGGGGCGCAGGGCGCGCTCCGTCAGCAGCGCGCCGCCGAGGCCCGCGAGCAGCAGGGAGGCGGGGATCATGAATAGCAGGGCGCGCGTCAGCCCGCCGCGCGCCCGCTCGACGTCGTCGGTCGGCTCCGCCACCTGGAGCACCGCCACGACGCGCCCGTCGCGGACCAGCGGCTCGGTGAGCACGCGCAGGCGCTCCCCGCCGGACGTGGCATCGGCGCCGGCGGCGCTGCCGTAGTCGTAGGGTGCGCTCCTTCCGTCGCCGGAGCGGGCGCGGCGGAATGCCTCGGACGAGTACGGCGCGCCGTTCCGCGGGTCCGTGCCGGTTTCCGGGTTGAGGACGCGCGGGGGAAGCCCCTCGCCGGGGCCGCCGCCGCCGGGCCGCGGCCCCCGCCGCTCCGGCGGGAATCCCGGTGGGGGACCGACGCCGACGCCCATGCCGGGCATGGACGCCCCTACGCCCGGCATGGGCGGGCGGAACCCGCCGCGTCCTTCCGGAAAGCCCTGTCCGCCGCGCCGCCCGCCCGGCGGCGGCTGGAGCGACCCGCGCAGCCTGTCCATTCGCTGGCGCAGGGTCCGGTCCACCTGCCCGATCAGGACGCGCTCGACCGCCACCAGCAGGCCGAAGCCGAACACCGTCAGCGCGAGGGCGACGATGGCGACGTTCCACAGGGTCAGGCGTGCGCGCATGGAAAGGCGGGACGGGGACACGGACGTCACTCCTCCCCGTCGGTCCCGGCGGGGGCGTGCCCGGCGTCCCCGGTCGGGCGACGCAGGGCGTAGCCCTGACGGTGGACGGTGTGGATCAGCTTGTCGGCGGCGGGGCGGCCCGCGTCGACCTTGCGGCGGAGCGCTCCGATATGGACCTCGATGGTGTTGGGCGATACGTCCGGCTCGCGCCAGACGCGCTCGGCGATCATCTCGCGGCTGACCGTCTGCCCTTCGTGGGCGGCGAGCGCCTCCAGCAGGTCGTACTCGCGCGGCGTCAGGGCGACCTCGCGCCCGTCCCGGCGCACCTGCCGCTGCTGCGTGTCGAGCTCGAGGTCGGAGATGCGGATGACGCGCGCCTTGTGGACCCGCCCGCGGCGCAGCAGCGCCGCGACCCGCGCGCGCAGCTCCGAGAACTCGAAGGGCTTGGGCAGGTAGTCGTCCGCGCCCAGGTCCAGCCCCTTGACCCGGTCTTCCACCTCGTCAAGCGCCGTGAGCATGAGGACCGGGGTCGCGTCGCGACGCGTGCGCATCCGCCGACAGACCGTCCACCCGTCCATCCCCGGCAGCATCAGGTCCAGGATGACCAGGTCGTACTCCTCCTCGCACGTGCGCCGGAACCCCTCCGCGCCGTCGGCGGCCCAGTCCACGGCGTAGCGCGCCTTTTCCAGCCCGCGGCGCACGACCGACGCAAGCGCGGCCTCGTCTTCGATCAGCAGTATCCTCTGCATGGTGCGTTCATGGTAGCGCGAAAACCTGAAGATGCGCTGAAGAAAGTCGCCTGCACGCTTCAGGACTTCTTAAGGTTCCCCGGTTATCCTTACCCTACAGGAGGGATACCGCCATGAAACGCATCCCCAACAAGCAATGGACCGGAACATGCGTCGGCGTCGCCGCGGCGCTGAGTGTGTTCGCGGTCCCGGCGTTCGCCCGCCAGCAGCAGGGACCGCCGGGTGCCCCGCCGCCGCTTCCGCCCGGCGGAAGCGGCGGCCCCGGCAGGTTCGGCGGCGGCCCCGGAGGTCCGGGCAGAATGGGGCAGCCCGCCCGGATGCCGGAACTGAACGCCGCGACGGTGCCGGTGCGCGCACTGGAGCGCTCGATGGGACTCTCGGATGACCAGAAGACGAGGCTGCGGGCACTGGCCTTCACGCTGATGGAGGATAAGCGGGAAGCCCAGCCGCTCCCGCCCGACCGCGCCGCCATGCAGCAGTATCAGGAGCAGATGCGCGCTGCGGGGGAAAAGATGCGCGCGCTGGACGCGAAGGCGGCAAAGGACATTGAAGCCCTGCTGACCGCAGAGCAGAAGCGGAAACTTCCCGACGTGATCGCGGAGGCGGGGCTGTTGCGCGGCGTGGGCCTGCCCGTCGAGGCGACCGGCGACCTCGGCCTGACCGCCGAACAGAAGGAGAAGCTGAAAGCCATCGCCGACGAGAGCATGTCCCGCCCGGGCGGTCCCGGCGGCCCGGGCGGCTTCGGGCCGGGCGGTGGTGGTCCCCCGCAGGGCGGCGGTCCCGGCCAGCCCCCGCCTCCCGCGCCGGGCGGTCCCGGCGGGCCCGGGGCGGGCGCGTTCGGTGGCCAGTTCCGCCGCGCGCCGGACGAGCAGCGGACGGAGCGCGTGATGGACGTCCTCACGGAGGAGCAGCGCGTTAAGGCGCGTGATTACCTGCGCCGCTACCGCCGCCCGGTGATGGGCGGCGGCATGCCGGGCATGATGGGACCTGGCATGATGGGACCGGGCGGCGGACGGCCCGGGCTTGGTCCCGGGCCAGGCGGCGGTCCCGGCGGCGGCCCGCCGCCACCTCGCCCCGGCGGCGTCTGAGCGCCAGACCGCATCGTTCCCGCGCGCCCGGGAGCCGGGCGCGCGGGATCCGTTTCGCCGTGACCGTGCTATACTAACCTGTCGCCGTGACCGACGACGGCGCGGGAGCAGCAGGGGCAGAGCGATGCGAGTTCTGGTAACGGGCAGCAGCGGGCGGGTAGGTGCGTACACGGTGCGGGAACTGGCGCGGGCGGGGCACGACGTCGTCCACGTCGACCGGGTCCGCCCCGAGAAGCCGCTTCCGGGCGGGTTCATCCGCGCGGACCTGACCGACGCGGGCGAGGTGTACGACGCGGTCGCGCAGGCGCGGCCCGAGGGCGTCTGCCACATCGCCGCGAACCCGTCGCCGGGCGGCAACCCGCGCCAGCAGATCTTCGCGAACAACGTCCTCTCCACCTACAACGTCTTCCAGGCGGCGGGCGACGCGGCCTCGGTGCGCCGACTGATCTATGCCTCTTCGGAGATGGCGACCGGCTGGCTGACGACCGAGGATCACCCCGCGCACTTCCCCTTCGACGAGTCCGCGCGCGCCGACACGCCCAATGCTTACGCGCTCAGCAAGTACCTCGGCGAGGTGATCGCCGAAGGGATGTCGGTGCGCTATCCGCACATGGCGCTGGTCTCGCTCCGCATCAACAACGTCATCGTGCCGGACGGCCAGCCGGACTACGCCGACGTGAAGAAGCGGCGCGACGAGTACCCCCGCGGCGGCAGCGGCAACTACTGGGCCTACGTGGACGTACGCGACGTCGCCACCGCCTTCCGCGCCGCGCTGGAGGGCGAGGGCGCGGGCCACGAGGTCTTCGCCGTCGCCGCGGCGGACACCTGCATAGACGTCCCGCTGGACCGGGCGCTCACCGAGCGCTACGGCGCGGAGGTCGCCGCCCGCCTGAAGCCCGGCCATCCGTCGTTCGGCAGCGTCGTGGATTGCTCCAAGATGGAGCGGTTCTTCGGCTGGAAGGCCGTCCACTCCTGGCGCGACCAGCCGATCCCGCCCGCGCAGTAGGGGTGATGCAACTCAACCTGCCTCAGCCAGCTGTTTACTTCGCGCCGGTGCGGGGGCGGTACGACACGGCTCCGGGACTGTCGCCGCTCGGGACGGCCTTCGGGAACGGGGCGGCGGATGCGCACCTGTTTCAGTTCGACCGGGAGTTCGCCCGGTTCCGCGCGAACAAGTTGGCCTGTCGCGCCGAACGCATCGGCAAGTACGTCCTGCGCGACGCGCGGTTCGAGGGTGAGTTGGCGGAGTCCGTCTGTCGCCTGATGGCGGTGCGCCTCGCCGTGGAGCACCCCGACTTGTTCGCGCTGGAGACGCGGCCGGGCGGCGCGGGCGCGCTGGAGTGCGGCCTGACGGGCGAGACGCTGAGGTTCGACGCTGGGATGCGCCTGACGGGCCTACGCGGCGGGGATGCCGCCACCGCGCCGCCGTACGAGGACGCCTTCGACGCCCTCTGCTGCCAGGTCCCCGAAGACGTCGCCGTGGTCGCGCTGCTGGACGGGGAGGCGGACGCGAACGTGGCGCTGCACGTCTGCGCGCCGAGCAGCTGGACCCCCGAGGGGAAGATCGGGGCGTCGTTCGTAACGACGCACGCACCCGTGCCGCACTTCGAGAAGACCGCGCGGGCGGCAGGACCGCTGCTGCGTACCATCCTCAACGGACGCCCGGTCGTCCGCTTCAACTGGGGCGTCGAGCGCACGAACCGCCTGAACCTCCACCCCGAGCCGCCGCCGAACGGGGCGGCGCAGGACGCCGCCGCGACCTCTCCCGTGTACCTGCGCCTCGAACGGCAGACGCTCTGGGGGCTGCCGGGAGTGAACGCCCTGCTCTTCGCCATCCGGGTCTACCTGCGCCCCGCGACCGGCCTCACGCCTGACGAGCGGACGCTTCTCCTCCGGGCGCTGCGCACGCTGCCCCCCGCCACGCGCGCGTACAAGGACATGACCGACGACGCGGACATCGTCGCCTGCCTGGAATCACTGGGTTGCCCCGGCGGTTGAGACCTCCGGGCGCGCGGTCAGCCCGCGGCGAGGCTGGCCTCGGCGGCCGGGGACTCGTCCCCGGTGGGCGTCGCCGCCCGGCGGGGGACCTCGACGCGCAGGAAGTCGTGGGCGAGGTCGGTGTTCGGGAAGACCGCGCGCGCCTCGTCCAGAAGGCCGTCGATGCCGCCCGGCTCGGCGTCGTAGCGCGGGCTGAAGTGGGTCAGCACGAGCCGCTGCACGCCCGCGCGGCGGGCCACCTGCGCCGCGCCCGCCGACGTCGAGTGCGCGGCCCGGTCGGCGAGCGGCCGGTCGGCCTCGCTGTAGGTCGATTCGTGTACCAGCAGGTCCGCGCCGCGCGCCAGCTCTACCATTTCCGGCGTGAAGAGGGTGTCGCCGCTGAACGCGACCTTGCGGCCCGGACGCGGCGGACCCACCAGACTGTTGCCGTCGATGACGCGCCCGTCGTCGGGCAGGGTCACGGTCTCGCCCGCCTTCAGGCGGCCGTAGATCGGTCCTTCCGGGATGCCCAGCGCCCGCGCCCGCTCGACGTCGAAGCGGCCCGCCTGCGGCTTCTCCTCGACGGCGTACGCGTACGCCTCGCACCGGTGGCGCACCGGCGCGCAGCGCACGATCACCTGGCCGTCCTCGTAGATCAGGCCCGGGCGCGCCGCGTGGAAGTGGACGGGATAGCCGAGCTGCGTGCCCGTGGTGGCGAGGACGCCGCGCACGTACGCCTCCAGAGCAGCGGGGCCATAAAGGGTGACGGGCGACGTCCCCCCCTGCGCCAGCGAGCGCGAGGCCAGGAGTCCGACCAGTCCGAAGACGTGGTCGCCGTGCAGGTGGGTGATGAAGACGCGGGTGAGCTGGCTCAGGCGCACGTGCGCGGCACGCAGCACCTGGTGCTGCGTGCCCTCGCCGCAGTCGATCAGGAACATCTCGCCGCGCTCCGGCAGGTGCAGCGCCGTGGCGCTCACGTTGCGCGCGCGCGACGGCGCGCCCGACCCGGTGCCCAGAAACGTGATCAGCATGTCATCCGTATCGCCGCGCGGCATTCCCGTATCAAGTAAGCTACCGGCACGGCGGTACAATAGCGTATCACGAGGAGGCGCGAATTCTCATGTCCCAAACTCTGGAACCGATCTCCACCATTCTGACCCTCCCGGACGAGATGGCGGCCCGCCGCAAACGGTGGACGCGCGACGAGTGCCGCGCGCTCGTCGCCGAAGGACGCCTGGAAGCCGGGAAGTTCGAACTGATTGACGGGGAGATCATCCACAAAATGGGACAGAATCCACAGCACGTTCTCGTCGTCATGCTGGTCCTGCGCGTGCTGACACGACTCTTCGGGTTCGAGTTCGTACAGACGCAGGGGCCGGTCGTCGTAGACGAGGCGAGCGAGCCGGAACCGGACGCTGCCGTGGTGGCGCGGCCACTCAGCGATTATCTTTCGCTTGGAACGCCGCCCGCGTCCGACGTGCGGCTGGCGGTGGAGGTGCCGGACTCAACGCTGCGGGAGGACCGGACGATAAAGGCGACGCTGTATGCGCGGGCGGGCATCTCCGAATACTGGATCGTCAATCTGCCCGAGCGGCGGCTGGAGGTGTACCGCGCGCCGGGCGACGCCGGGTACGCCAGTCGTACCGTCTTCGCGGCAGGGGAGGCAGTTTCTCCGCTCGCCGCGCCCGACGCCGCCGTCGCCGTGTCGGACCTCCTGCCGCCGCCCCTTCCCGCCGCGTAGGAGCGCGCGCGCTACTCCAGCGCGGTGATGAGCGCCTGGGTGCCCTGCTCGGCGAGCGCGGGATTTCGCTTCAGCACCTCTTCGAACTGGCCCAGTACGAGACGGGTGCCGGGCAGCTCCAAGCCGACCGACTCGGCCGCCGCCAGCGCGAGGCGCAGGTCCTTGATCTGGTGCTCCACCTTGAACCCCGGCGCGAAGTCGTGCTTCGCTACCTTGGGGCCGAGGTTGGTCCACGCCCACGAACCCGCCGCGCCCGCCCCGACCGCGTCCAGCACTGCGTCGATGTTCGCGCCTGACTTCAGGGCGAAGAGGACGCCTTCGCACGTCGCCTCCAGGTTCAGCGCGACGACGATCTGGTTCGCGAGCTTCGTGATCTGTCCCTGGCCGACGTCGCCGCAGTGGACGATCTTCTTGCCCATCGCCTCGAACACGGGGACGCACCGGTCGAACGCATCCTTCGTACCGCCCGCCATGATCGAGAGCGTTCCCTGCTGCGCACCGACGGTGCCGCCGGAGACGGGCGCGTCCACGAACGCCGCTCCCTTTGCCGCTACCGCCTCGGCGGTCCGCCGGGCGCAATCCGGACCGACGGTACCCATGTCGACGCAGACAAGGCCCGCCCGCGCGGCCTCGACGATACCCGTGCCCGGGGTCAGGTACACCTGCTCGACGTCGGGCACGTCGGAGACGATGCTGATCAGGACGTCCGCCGCCTCCGCCGCGGCGCGGGGCGTCTCGGCCACGGCGCACCCCACCTCGGCCGCGAGGGCGTCCGCCTTGCTCCGGGTCCGGTTGTAAACGGTGAGCGGGAACCCCGCCTTCGCGACGTTGCGGGCCATCGGCCCGCCCATCAGGCCCAGCCCTACGAAACCTACTCGAATCTCACTTGCCATGGCGGATTGACCGCGAGGCCCGGCGGGGACGCCGCCACGCCGTCGCGGGTTTTACTCCTTCTCCAGGTCGGCGATGATGCTCCCGACTTCGGTCTTGAAACGCGCCGACGCCTCCTCGGCGGCGAAGCTCTTCTCCAGAGTGCGCAGCTCCGGCAGCAGCACCTTGTCCTTGCGGCGGCGGACGGAGCGCGCGGCGGTGAGCGCGAGGGACGGCTCACGCTCGCGCAGGGCGGCGCCGAGCGCGGCGCGCGACTTCGGCTCCTCGGCGGGCAGGTCGCCCATGCGTCCCAGGGCCAGGTCGCGCACCTCGCCGGGCTGCGACGGCGCGGCGGCGGCGGCGAGCGCGGACGCCGCGCGGGCCGGGTCGGCCTTGAGCAGCAGAGAGAACACCGTCGCGCGCACGACCTCGAAGCGGGAGGGCATGCGGGCCGCCTTTTCCAAAACGTCCAGGTTGCCGGGGCCGTCCCACGCGGCCAGCGTCTCCAGCGAGCGCTGGATCACCCCGTAGGGCGCGGTCTGGTTCACCTGGGCGCGCAGCAGGGCGACGTCCTCGGCCGTCTTCGGCAGGAGGGCGAGCGCCCGAACCGCCTCCTCGCGCCGCCCGAAGTCCGGGTGGGCCAGGAGGGAGCGCCAGAGCGGGCGCAGGTCCTCGCGCTTGAGTTCGGCCAGCGGGTTTATCGTGGCGAGGGCCGGGAAGCGCCCGCTGTCCTCCCGAACCGCGGCGGCGACGGCCTGCACGGTCGCCTCCGACGGCGACGCGGCCAGCAGGCGGCGCATCGCCTCGGTGCGGTCGTTGCCGTGGGGCGCGTGCCGGAACAGGGCGAGTAGTTCGCCCTCCTGCCAGTGAAGCGCCGGTATCTCGCGCAGGAAGTCGTGGTCGGGGTCCAGCAGGAGCGCCTCCGGCTTCGTGGGCAGCGACACGGCAATCTGCTCGTCGGCCTTCGAAAGGCGTACGGGGCGGCGGGTCAGCTTCCCGCCGCTGATGATTCCCACCTCGGCGGGGATGTCGTAGACGGGTGTGCCGTCGGCGGTATCCTGCGTCTGTCTGACGGCGACGACGGCCTGCTTCTTCGCCTCGTCCCACGTCCAGGAGTAGTCGAGGACCGGGTGTCCGGGCTTGTAGACCCACTGGTCGAAGAACGGCTCGACGTTGATGCCGCTCGCCTCGGTGATCGCGCGGCAGAGGTCTTCGGTCTCCACCGGCTGGTGCCGGTTCTTCTCCAGGTAGCGGCGGATTCCGCCGAAGAACGCGGCATCCCCGATCTGCCGCCGCAGGGTGTGCAGGACGGTCGCCCCCTTCGGGTAAGCGTGCGAGTCGAACATCCGGTCCGGATTGGCGTAGAGGTTGGTCGCCAGCGGGCGCTTGTAGCGTCGGGCCTCGCGCAGGTAGCCCGCCATAGCCCCGTCGATGCCGCGGTCGTAGGCGTTCTTCCCCTGGTGGTGCTCGAAGTACAAATTCTGGAAGTAAGTCGCGAACGACTCGTTCAGCCAGGTGTTGCCCCAGTCGCGGCAGGAGACGAGGTCGCCGAACCACTGGTGCGCCAGCTCGTGCGCGTTGAGGCCCGACATGTTCCGGTAGCCCTGCCGCGCGTCCGTGAGCGCGTTTGCCCCGAGCGTCGTGGACGAGACGTTTTCCATGCCGCCCCCGAACTCGTGCATGGCGTTTTGCGCGTACTTGGGCCAGGGGTACTTGACGCCGGTGGCCTGGCTGAAGAACTCCAGCATCTGCGGCGTGTCGGAGAAGGAGGGCTCGATCAGCGAGGCGCGGCCCTTCGGGACTACGTACCATAGCGGGACGTCGCGCCAGACCGACTTCTTGATGTCGAGCGGGCCGCCGACGAGCGAGAGCAGGTAGGTGGCGTGTGGCTGGGTCATGCGCCAGTGGACCGTGCGCGTCTTGCCGCCCTTGTCCAGGGTGTCGGAGACGGGGACGCCGTTGCCGACCACGCTCCAGTGGGCGGGCACGGTCGTGATGCTCTCTGTGGTGGCGAAGTCGTTCGGGTAGTCCCAGGTGGGCACCCACGTCCGGTTGTAGCCGGTCTCCCCCTGCGTCCAGAACCCTTCGCGGCTCTTGTCGTAGGTCGGGCTGCTGCCGATCCAGTGGAAGCCGCCGCCCGCGCCGAAGGAGCCGCCCTGCCCTTTGCCGCCCGTGTAGGTCACCGTGACGACGGCGTCCCTGCCGCGGGGGATCGGCACTCCGGGCACCAGGACCACCAGGAACTCCCCGTCGCGGGTGTGGTCCGCCTTCACCCCGTTGACCGCGCAGCCGGTGACGGCGAGTTCCTTGCCGCAGTGCAGGCGCACCTCGCGGAGCGGCCCGCGCAGGGGGGCGAGCGTGTTCGCCGCGACCCCCTCAATGGCGCGCTTGCCGTAGTCCACGCGCAGGCGGACCTTCAGGTGCTTCAGGTCGTAGTCACGGTCCGGGGCGTACTGCACCCTCGCCTGCGGGGGCTGGAACGGATTGGGCTGCTGCGCCTCCGCCCGCCCGGGAGTGAGGGCGACGGCGGCGGCAGCGGTCGCGCTGATAAGCAAGGAAAGCGCCCGGAGGGCGGCGGGAGAGGGGCGCTTCTGGGTGGCCATGCCTGCGTATTCGCCGGAGCCTGCCCGATTCCCTGCCGGCGTACGCGCCGCGCGGCGAGCGCGCTTCAGCGCCACTTGAGGGTCAGGATGACGGCCCCGTTTTCGATGCGCACGGCGTCCAGGTAGGCGCGCAGGTCGCGCTCGTCGGGACGGTCGGCGCGAAGGCGGTAGACCGGCCTATCCTGCAGCGACCCGGCGGCGAGGGCGCTTACGGCCGTCAGGACCTCCTCGGTGGAGAGGCCGGGAAGTCCTTCGACGTCCAGCGACTCCGCTCTCACGTCACGGAAGAAGAACGCCCCGGCAGCCGGTTCGTAGTCGATGCGCCCGGAGACCGCCGCCGCGCCGCGCAGGCGCAGGCCCGGAAACGGCGTCGGCGTCGCCACCGCGTCCAGGGAGAATCCGACCCTGTCGCTCCCGTCCGCCAGCGTGACGCGCGGGCGCTCCAGGCTCAGACGCAGGGCTCCCCCGCCGTACGCCTTCTGCTGCGGGAACTGCTCGTCCAGCCATGCCTGGATCTGCGCCTCTGTTAGCGTCACGGTGACCCCCCGCCCGCGCAGGACGGAGACGGCCGAGAGCCCGAGCAGGGCGAGGATCGCGAGCAGGGTTATCGTAACGGCGATTGCGTTCTTCACCACCGTTACTGTACGGCGTCCGGCCGCGCCGCCGTCCCCGCTGTTTAGCGGCGGCGCGGCTCAGGGCGATACAGGAACCGTGAACGCCCTGAACGCCCGCCAGAACCTTTTCGTGCCCGCGCTGCCGACGTTTCCCGCAGCAGGGTCGCCGCTCGCGCGGCCGAGGGGAAGGGACGCCGCCACGTAGCCGTCAGCCACGAGCGCTTTCGGCGACCCGGCGACCCGGTCCCGCGCTGCGTGGGGGCGGGTCTTTGCATTTCCGGGGGTTAGTGAAGTGGAATAACCTGTGCCTTGGGAGCACAAGTCGTCGGTTCGATCCCGGCACCCCCGATCCACGGTCTCGGACGCGCCGCTGTAGCTCAGCCCGGTAGCAGCGCCTGCCTGAAAAGCAGGAGGCCGCGGGTTCGAATCCCGCCGGCGGCATCGGAACACCAGAAAGGGCGCGGGACCCTTGGTCCCGCGCCCTGAAGCGCCATCGACTCCCCGATCTCCTTCTGCTTCCGTAGAGTACGTTCCCGCTGCTTACGGCCCGCGGCGTCTTTACCGCTTTTGGGGGCCGTGATCAGCCACCTTTTGCCTGCGTGCTGCTCCTTCGGCGGACCTTGTCCGCGGTGAGGGAGCCGGTATTCGGCTGGTGTCACCTCATCGGCGAGATGATCGCTTCCTGCAAGCCACCTCCCGGTACGCGGTCTCTCTGCACTTCATTGTGATAGGACCGACCCGGGGCAGCGTGCCCGATATCGATGGTTCACTTATTCAGACAGCACGAACCGTGCCGGTGTTCCAATTCTGATAGACGCAGAGAGGGGGCCGGCGAAAAACCTTCCGCCGGCCCCCTCACAACGTATCGCCTGATGCCGCGCGCGCTCAGATGCCCGCGTTGCGCTTGTCGGCCTCGGCGGCGAACTTGGCCTTGTCGCCGTCGAACTTGGTCTTGCAGCCGGGGCAGCAGAAGTAGTAGGTCTTGCCGTTGTGAACGGTCTTGCCACCCGTGGCATCCGCGACGGAGGCGATCTCCTCGCCGGTCACGGCGCACTGGAGCGCCGACGCGGCGGTCTTGGTCGCCGCCGCGGCAGCGGCGGGAGCGGCAGCCGCGGGCTTCTTGCCTTCCAGCGCGTTCAGCTCGGCGTCAACCGCCTTGAGACGCTCCTGGAGCACTGCCTTCTCGGTGCGCAGGTCGGTCACCTTGGCGAACTTGGTCTTGGCCGCGTCGTCCGACTTGTCAAACTTGGCGACGCACCCCGCGCAGCAGAGGTAGTAGGTCTTGCCGCCCACCACGGCCTTGCCCGCGGCCTTGGCCGGGTCGGCGATCTTATCGCCACGCACGACGCAGAAGGTCGGCGCCGCAGCTTTCGCGGGCTCGTCAGCGGCGCGCAGGAGGGCAGGGAAGGCAAGGACCGCGGTAAGGGCGGCGGCGCCCGCGGTCAGGATCGAGGCGCGGCGCGAATGCAGAGCGTTCATGGCGTTCATTCTCCTGGAACGAAGGGTATCGGGGAGAGAGTCCCGCGCCGCCACGGGCGTTTCCGCGTCGGTGCGGCAGTCCGGAACCGGGTAACATAGTCCTGCGTCAAAGCGGAGGCGAGCGGGCAAAAGCCGCGGCGAATCAGCCGTGTCAGTTTACCACGCAAGGGCGTCCGCGGGCAATCCGCGCGCGCGCGGCCTGCCGCCCGGACGCAGCGCCCCATGAACACGACACAACTCTTGCTGCTCGGTCTGTCCTTCCTGGCACTGATGGCGCTCGCCCCCCTGGTCGCGCGGCTTCTCTGCCGCGCCTTCGGCCTGCGCCGTCCGCTGCTTCCCGAGCGGCCCGCCGCGGGGTACGCCGCCGTGGGCCTGACGCCGCTCCTAGTGGCGGTCGTGTTTTACGGGGCGCTTATGGGCAGTGGCGCGTCGCTCGGCGCTACCCACGCTCCCGTGTTCCTGATGGTAGCGCTCGCCTGTGGACTGCCGGGACTCCTGGAAGACGTGGTCAATCGACCCCGCTCGTGGCCGTCCGTCCTGGCGTGGATGGCCGCCCCGGCGGCAGGCATCGGGGCGTCCTACCTGCTGCATCGCGGCGCGCCCGCGCTTCCGGCTTACGACGCGCCGGTGGACGCCGGATTGATCGCACTCGGCTCCCTCGCGGTGTGGACGCTGAATGGCCGCCCCGGTCGTGCGTTCTTCAGTTTCGCGCTCCTGTTCCTCCTGCCCGCTCTGGTGGCCACCGGACTGGGCCTCCGGTACGCCCGCATGACCGCGCCGACGGCGCTCCCCGACGACCTTTTGTGGAACACGCCGCCCGCGGTGCTGCTGGGGCCGGTAGTGCTGGCGGCGGCGCTGGAGTGGTGGCCGGAGGCGCGCGGGAGGTCGCAGCTGGGCAGCATCGGGGCGCGCATGCTCGGGGGATTGGGCGGACTTGCCGCGGCGCTGGCGCTGCCGCTCTGGGCGAAACTGGCGCTCCTCGGGGTGTTGCTCGCCCTTACCCTTCTCGGGCGGGAGCGCATCGAGGCTGCGGCACAAAAAAATAGCTGGCTGCGTGCGCTGGATCGCGCTGTTGGGGTGCGCTGAGGAGATCAGGGCACGCAGCCAGCTTCAACCGAGATGTCCACTCATTGCGGAGTCACTCGATGCGTGTGGCTCCTTGTTCTCTCTCCGCAAGTGGAGGAGGACTATCGGGGTTGAGATATTCCCCGGGGCAGTTACCGGGGAATTCGGTTCGGGGCGCGCGCACGGCGCGGCTCTGGGACCGCGCGCTCCCGAAAAAATGGAGAGATCAGGGAGTGGCGACGGCAGCAGCCAGTCCGGTCATGCCTTCGGACGTGGCGGGCACCGCGGACGCGTCCACGGCTGCGGTGGTGCTTACTACCTGCTTGCCGTCCGACTGAACGTAGAGCGTGACGTATCCCGCGGGGAAATCGGCGGGGACCGGGATGTCGACCGTGTCGGTGGCGGTTTCGAGCGTCCCCTGGTAGGAAACGCCGGGCGGGTTGCTGTAGATGGTGACGTGCTCGGGGCCGCCGGTCATCTGCACCTGGCACTCGGCCGTGGCACCCGGCACGAGTACGTTGCCGGTGACCTGCAGCTGTACGGGCTCGAACTGGTCTGCGCCCTGCGCGCCGAACGCCAGGCCCGCGAGGGCGGCGACGGAGCCGAGGGACGCCAGAGCAAGTTTACGCCGATGCAAACCCCGATGATTGAAGAAGGAAAACATGTACCGCGCTCCACACCTTTTTGGTAACTCTTGGCGGTACTGTACCGGGGGACATTTACAGAACTTTTACAAGAGGTTCGGTATAGCCGGAAGAAATGTAAAATTTCTTGAAAAGGGGATAGCGGCTACAGGGAGGGGCCCCGTAACGGAGCCGTCTCGAACAGGCTGAGGGCGTAGCCTCCCGCCTCGGACAGCGACATAAGGACACCGGACGCTCCGGCGTGAAGGGAGGCAAGCTTGCCGACTATGACCCCGCATCCGTCCCCTGCCTGGATGCCAAGATCGGGATAGGCTGTTACGAGGTCCCGGCGGAAGTCGCCGGAGAGCGTGATCGATTGATCCTCCAGGAACCAGAGCGCGGAGGCCAGCAAGCGGGCCGCGCGCCGGTGGTCGCCCTGCGTCGCCGCCAGAATGCCGAGGCTGAAGACGGCGAACATCTGCCCGTGCTCGTCCCCCAACTCCCGCTGGAGCACCAGGCTCTGCCGGTAGCAGTCTTCCGCCTCACGCAGGCAGCCGTCGCGCATTTCCGCTTCGCCGAGCACGCGAAGACGCGAGGCTTCACCCCGACGATCGACCAGGCGGCGGGCGATCTTAAGGCTGCGCTTCAGGGAGCGGCGTGCCCGGGAGTACCTGCCCTGGAGCACGTAAATCATTCCGATGTTTGCCAGTGCGCTGCCGAGGCCGCGCTCCTCCTGCTGGCTGCGGAAAAGCCGCACGCAGGCAGCGTAGCGTCGGAGAGCGGTAGCGTAGTCGCCTTGCCGGCCGGCGACATTCGCCAGATTGTTGAGGGCAGCCGCCTGCCCCGCGAGGTCTCCCGAAGCCTTGCGTAGGCCGTGGCACTCCTCCAGTAAAGTCTCCGCCACGGCCAGGTCGCACCTGTCTATGGCGAAGATGGCGGCGTTGTTGAGGAGCTTCGTCTCCAGGGCCCAGCGCTCGTCGGGTGGGAGGACGCCGTCTATCTCCAGCACGCGGAGGCGCTCGCGGCGCGCTAGGGCGTTGTTGAACCAGGTGCTCGCCTCGCGGACGTGGCCGCGGCCCCGCCAGTAGCGGTACAGAGCGACGACGAGGCGGGTGAGGTACAGA
>DATLHN010000589.1:0-11886 GCA_035539875.1 Armatimonadaceae bacterium | reverse complement strand
GCCGGTGAAAACGTCCAGCGAATTCCAGGCCGACTCCGTGTGCCGGATCAGCAGGAGGCGACCGTCACCATCCGGGCTCATGGGATGCATCCTCGCTTCCCGCCCGCCCGCGCGCGGCGCGCCATCACGTACCCGCGCGGGGCGTGCGTCTCACAACGTCTGTTGAGGACCTTTTCGCGGTGTGTTAGAATAACTCCTGCGCGCGGATGCGTTATCCGCCGCCTCCCCGGGCCTGTAGCTCAACGGTTAGAGCAGGGGACTCATAATCCCTTGGTTGGGGGTTCGAATCCCTCTGGGCCCATAATATAAGAATACGGCCCGGCTTCCTTGCGGAAGCCGGGCCGTATTCGTGTTTTCTCAGCGCACTTCGAGGGCGCCGCCGGAGAAGCGCGGGGGGACGCCCGCCTCCCAGGTGGCGTCCACGCCCTCCACGTGCGCGGTCGTCGGCCCCTCATGCAGCTCCCGGAGCAGCTGCTCCAGCGCGGCCCGGTCCGCGGCCTCAGCCTGCACCTCGACCGTCCCGTCCGGCAGGTTACGCACGAAGCCGCCGGCTATCGGCAGCCCGTTTGCCGCGTGGTGCGCGAAGAAGCGGTATCCCACACCCTGGACCCGCCCGTGAACGAGGGCGGTCAGGCGCGTCGTCCTGTCCACCGTAGTCGTCAATGACATGTCAGTCGTAACTCCGTGACCCGGTCAGAATGTCGTAGCGGAACGTCTGGTCGCTCTTGACGGCCTTGCCGTCCTTGAGCGCCGGAGTCCACTTCCACTGCCTCAGCGCGTCCAGTAGGGCGTTGTCCATCTCCTTGACGCCCGTGGACTCCTTGAGTTCTACCTTCGTTTTCGCGTCCGGCTCGATCGTCACCTTCACCTTCACGGCGGTACGCCGCAGCGGCTTCGACTGACCGATGAGCGGGATGGTCGGCGGGACGAGCGTCACCGGCTCGGCGGCTCGCGTCTCCTTGCTGGCGGCGGATGCGCCCCCGGGCGCGGTCGCCTCCAGGCTCGGCACCTGCGCCGTCACCTTCACCATCCGGTCGCCGACCGCGATCTTCTCGGCGACTTCCTGGCCCTCTATCACCTGGCCGAAGACGGTGTACTTGCCGTCCAGGAACGAGGCGGGCTTCTCGATGACGACGTAGAACTGCGACCCCGCCGAGTTGGGGGCCGGCGTCTTCGCCATGGCGACCGCCCCGCGGCCGTGCTTGAGCTTCTTGTTCTTCTCGTCCGGGATCGTGTAGCCGGGGCCGCCCGTGCCGTCCCCGTTCGGGTCGCCGCCCTGGATGACGAACCCGGGCTCCACCCGGTGGAAGACGAGCCCGTCGTAGTACCCCTTGCCGATGAGTGCGAGGAAGTTCTGTACGGTCTTCGGGGCCTCCTGCGGGTACAGCTCGATCTTGATCGTGCCCTTAGCGGTTTCCAGAGTCGCCACTGGATGCTTGAGCGCCGGGTTCAGCGCCAGGTTCGGCGGCAGGGCGGCCGTCGTCTTCTCCTGCTTCGCCGCGGGCTTGACGGCGGCGGGCTTCTCCTGCTGCGGCTGCGCCCGCGCGCCCGGAAGCCCGCCGAGTACCAGGGCCGCCGCCGCTGCCGCCGCCAGGCCGGTCCGACCGGTCCGGCTGATGGTTCTGTGCATCCGGAATTCCTTACTTCGGCTTCGCAACCGTCACCTTCTTGATGCGGTCGCCGACCGCGATCTTCTCGGCGACGTCCTGGCCCTGGATGACCTGGCCGAAGATCGTGTACTTGTTGACGCCGTCGGCTTCCTTCTCGTCCAGGAACGGCGCGGGCTTCGTGATGACGATGTAGAACTGTGAGCCCGCGGTGTCGCGGCCCGCGTTCGCCATCGCGACCGCGCCCCGATTGTGCTTCAGCAGCTTGTTCGCCTCGTTCTTGATCGAGTAGCCCGGACCGCCGGACCCAAGGCCCGGGTCTCCCGGCTTGGCGTTCTTGGACTTCGGGTCGCCGCCCTGGATGACGAACCCCGGCTCCACCCGGTGGAACATCAGGCCGTTGTAAAAGCCCTTGTTGATCAGCTTCACGAAGTTGTCCACGGTAATGGGCGCCTCTTCGGGGAAAAGCTTGATCTTGATCGTGCCCTTGGTCGTCTCCATCGTCACGATCGGGTGCTTAACGCTGCCGGCTGCTGCCGCCGGTGGTCCCTGCGCGCGCACTGCGGCGGCGGGGGAGAGCAGCAGAACAGCGGTCAGGAGGACGGGCAGCAGCGCCGTCAGGGCCGTCAGGCCCGCGGGAAGTCGTCGCATAGGATTCATCAGAGCGGTTCTCCGTATTCTTTCGGGATTTCCGCCCTTCATTGTAGTCCCGCCATGCGGGGGGTGTCAACGCACGCCGTTCCGGCTACAATTGACAGGGGACCCTGCACACCCCGCAGGTTTACGAATCGCGGCCGCTTCGCGCCTGTCAAAAGGTCTGTCGTCCGCCGTGAAAAATTGCGGGCGGCCGCGCGGGCGTTCCCGAATCCGCGCCTACAGGAACCCTGGGGCGAGATCGACAATACCAATACCTGATGTCTCCTTTGACCGACCCTATCGACCGACGTCTCGCCGATCGCTCTCACCCCGACCGCATCGACTTCTGGGACCCCAACATCACCTATGTGGTCGGGCACCAGCGCCCCGACACCGACGCGATCGCCTCCGCCATGGGGTTCGCCTGGTTCCTGACGTCAAGCGGCCACGACGCCATCCGCGCGGGCCGCGCCGGTCAGCCCGGCGACCAGACGCTCTTCGCGCTGAAACGGTTTAACGAGACCGCGCCCGCGCTGCTCAGCGGCGTCGCGCCCACCTTCGGGCACATCGCGGACCCGGAAGCCGTGGTCCTGCCCGACGCGCCGCTCTCGGCCGCCATGGCGCGGTTCGTCGCCGGGGAGCAGGTGGTGCCGGTCGTCGACGCGGAGCGGCGGCCCGCCGGGGTCGTCACGCCGCTCGGTCTGGCCCGCGCCTTCTCGCACAACCTGAGCGACGAGGAGCAGGGGCGCGCGCCGACCTGCCGCGAGGTGGGGACCCGAATCCCGACGTTCAACGAGCGCGACCGCATCAGCGACCACCGGAGCGCGCTGCTGCGCATGGACGAGAACCACTTCCTCGTGGTGGACGGCCACGGCTACTACGTCGGCATGGCGACGCAGCGGAGCGTCCTCCAGCCGCCGCGCGCGAAGCTGATCCTGGTGGACCACAACGAACTGGGCCAGGCGGTGCCCGGGGCGGACGAAGCGCAGATCGTGGGGGTGCTGGACCACCACCGGCTCGGCAACCCGCCGACCGCCGAGCCGATCCCGTTCGTCGTGGACCCGGTGGGGAGCACCTCGACCCTGGTCGCCGAGCGGTGCCGCGACCGCGCCCTGCACCCGCCCCGGGGTATCGCCGGAATGCTGCTCTCCGGAATCCTCTCCGACACGCTGGTCTTCCGCTCGCCCACGACCGGCGCGCGCGACCGGGCGGCGGCGGCGTGGCTGGCGCACCTTTGCGGCGTCGAGATCGCGCAGTACGGGGAGGAACTGCTCCACGCCGCGCCGGGACTTGGCGCGCGCACCGCCGGCGAGATCCTGGACGGCGACCGCAAGACCTACTCGATGGCGGACATCCCCATCAGTATCGGCCAGATCGAGGTGACCGGCATGCAGGAGCTTCCCCAGCGCGTCGGGGAGTTGGTCGCCGCCATGGACCAGCGGCGCGAGCGCGAGGGGCTGGGCATGATCTGCCTGATGGTGACCGACATCGTCACCGGCCGGAGCCGCCTGCTGTGCCGGGGCGACAGCCGCATCCTCGGCGCGCTGCCCTACGCCCGCCTCTCCGACGTCGAGTTCGACCTCGGCGACATCGTCTCGCGCAAGAAACAGCTCGTTCCCGCCCTCTACGGCCTGGTCGAAGCCGGACTGTAGGCGGCGGTAAAGCGAAAGGCCCGGGCGCGCCCGGGCCTTTCGTGCATTCCCCACGACGGTTACGTCGCGGGGGGAGCCGCTGCCGGTTTCGCGGCCGGCGGCGTGGCTCCGCCTTCGGCCGCGGGTTTCGCCTCGCCGGGTTTGGCGCCAACCGGATCGGTCGCGGGCTTGTCCGAGGGGACGAGCGCCTTTCCCGGAGTGCCGGGAGCGGGGGCCGCCGAGGCGACGCCGAACCCGCCGCTGATGCGGCTCTGCCCGATCCGCTTGCAGGCGTCGGCGACCCGCCGGTCGAGCGCGAGTTCGGGGATGCGCCCGCCCACCTGGAGCACGGTCGCCTGGAACCGGTAGCCGTCCACGTCCCAGTAACCCTGGCAACGTATCTGGTCGCCCGGCTCGATCTTTTCCCAGGGCGCGGGCGCTTCGCCCCGTAGCGTGCGGGTGGCTACCCCGATCTGCACCGTCGCGAACTCGTTGTCCTCCGTCAGGACCGTGATCGTCTTTTCGGTGAGCATCGGCGTGTCCGCCGCAGTCATCAGGAAAGTCCGGGGTATCGGCTTCAGTGGCGTCGTCTTCGCCGCGACCGCCGACGTCTTCACGGCAGCGCCTGTGCCAGTCGCCCGCGGCCTCTTGCCTGTCGTCGCCTTCGTCGTCCGCTTCTTCTTGTTCGCCGCGCGGGCCGGCGGGGTCTTCTCCACCACCGTCATCCCCGAGGGACGCGCCGCGCCGTCGGCGATGGCGGAAGCGGCGCTGCTCTTGTCACCCTTTTCCTGCGCGGTCGCGGCCGACAGCGGGGTCAGCATCCCCGCGGCGAGCAGGACCGCGGGCACGAGGGCCGCCGATAATCGGGGCCGGTTCATCCTCTTCTGCATAGCTGCCTCCTGTCGTGAGGGTCGTCCTGGCACGGTAGATTGTCGGCAGGCAGGGGGAGAGGATTCAGAGTGGCGCAGTCACGTTCCGGCAATACAGCTATGTCTACAGGTCGCCGCGCGGCGCAAAGAAAAGGGGCCGACCGGCGCGCGCGCGCGCCGGTCGGCCCCTTCTGCGGAAGAGCGTCGTGACCGTCAGGCGGCCGTCTTGCGGCGACGCCCGCGAGCCACCATGCCCAGAAGTCCGCCGCCCATGACGATGCCGAACGCCACCGCGCCCGGCTCCGGGACCGAGGTGAGGGTGGTCGTGGTCAGGCGCGGCCCACTGTTGCTGGTGCCGTACTGAAACTGCACGTCGAGGATCGACGCGAGGTCCAGGTTGCTGGCGCCCTTGAGCTGGATCTTCACCGAGTTGAAGATGATCGGCTCGTTGGCGATCCCGCCGTTGTAGGTGAGGGGGTTGTCGCCCGCGCTCATGATGCCGTAGTTCATTCCGTTCGGCGAGCCCGGCCCGTCGAGGTTGGGGCCGGCGAACAGGTCGCCCGCCCCGAAGAACCCGTCCATGCCGTTGGCACCGATGCCGTAGTAGCTGTTGCCGCCGAAGAACCCGCCGGTCAGGTTGTTGCGGAAGCCGAACTCGCCGCCGACGCTGCCGCCGTTGCCGTAGGCGGTCCCGGTGACGTCTGCGCCGTTGCGGTACACCTTGCTGCCGTCGAGGAAGACCCCGCCGCCCGCCTTGGTCAGGTTGACCGTGCCGTCGCTGCTGCGGAAGTAGATGCTGCTCAGGAGCTGGTCGGGCTCCATGACGTCCCCGGGGGCCGTATTGATGAGCGTGATAAAGAGGTTGTCGCCGGAGACGGAAAACTGCGCCTCCGCCGAGCGGAACTTGCCGCCCTCGGTGTTCGAGCCGGCGAACGTCGCGTTCGTCACGATCGCGCCCGCGGGCGATGCGCTCCCGAGCGCAACCCCCAGAGCCGCCAGCGCGGCGAGGGGCAGCGCCCGTCGCGCTCCCGATTGCCGTTTCAAGTGCATGGTCGAGTGATGCCTTCCTATCCCTCTCGTGCTGCTGTGCCCGCGCCGCAGCCGGTACGCCCGAGCGACCGACTGCGTAGCAGGCGCACGACCGAAGTTGACCAGATTATACCAGTGAACTCCCGGTAAAGTTGCGGTTTAGCAGCCAGTCGTGAAAAATATTTACTAAACTTAATGTGGCGAAATGCCAGAGAAAAGCCCCGCCGATGTTCGGCGGGGCTTTCGGGAGTGGGTTGCGAGAGCCGCAAGCTAACAAGCTATGCAGTTCGGGTCAGGCGACGCCGACGACCCCGCAGGATCGCGCCTCCGAGCGCGCCTCCGAAGATCAGAAGGGTCGCAACCGCGCCCGGCTCGGGAGCCGACTGGAGCGTCACGGGTGTGCCCGAGCCCCGGTTCGTCGGTAAGAGGATGTCCCCGACCACGCCCCCCGAACTTCCGTCGCCTCGGTCGGCAGGACCGCCGCCGCCGCCCTTCGCTATAGGCGGGTTCGACGCCACGCCGCCATCACCGAACGAGGGGGTATCCGCGAGCGGCAGACGACCCGCATCCGGCGAGCCTTCGGGCGGGGCCGGAGTCAAGACGACTTCCCCCATAACCTCGCCGGGGACGCTTCCGTTTCCGCCACCGCCGCCTCCACTCCCGCCGGGGTCCGGAGTGGACCGATTCAGGGCGGACGAAGCGCCGGACCCGCCTCCGGCGGTGAAGCCCGGTGTCGTTACTTCATCCGCCGCCCCGCCTCCGCCGCCGGCCCCGCCGAAGAGCAGACCCAATCCGGCGACTCCCGCCAGATACAGATACTCGCTCTCACCGCCGCGCCGCGCCTCGCCCGATTGCGGCTCCTCCGTCGCCTGATCCTCGACCGAGACCGCACCGGTCCGCGACTCTTCGGCTGCCTCGCCCGCGGCGAACGTAAATACCGTCTCCTGCCGCCCGGCAGTTACGGTGGGGGTTGCCGCAGCGTTGGAGGACGGCTCGCTGGCGAGTGAGGGGGCGACGCCGCCACAGATGCCCAGCGCCGCCGCCAGGGCGATCGCGCTCGCGGCCTGCATAGCGGGCGGCGTGCCGTCTCGGTTCGCGGAACGGTGGGTAGCTCTCATCCTAGTATCCTTCCCGATGTCCTGCCCCGGATTGCACTGCCCAGGACGACGCACGCGTGTATACGTGCAACGCCGACAAGTATTCGCGTGGCATAGGTAGTTATTCCCCATATCCGCCGAAATCTCTCCAGGCTAATTACCTGGTTTTTATTAAACGTTTACTAATGGGAATGGCAGGATACGGATGCCCGCCGGGTAGAACCTGAGCCCATGACGCACATCCACGCAAGCAGCCTGCCCGCGAAGTGGCGCGCGGGCATGGCCTGGTGCCCGGACATACCCCGCGACAATGGCGGCGCGCGCTGCTTCCTGCGCCGCGCCTTCGACATCGATAGCGTTCCCGCTTCGGCACGAGCGTTCGTCACCGCCGACAGCCGGTATCGCCTCTATCTGAACGGAAGCCCGCTCGGCCGCGGGCCTCTCAAGGGGACGCTGGCCCACTACTTCTTCGAGGAGTACGAACTCGCTCCGCTTCTGCGTCGCGGAAGGAACGTCCTCGCGGCCGACGTCGTCTGGTTCGGGCATCAGATGCCGCTCTCGGAGGAGCACAGCGGCTTCGCGGGATTCCTGCTCCAGGGGCCGGAGGAGTGGGGGATAGACACGCCCGGTGCCTGGAAAGCCCGGTCGGATTCCTCAACAACGTGGGACCGCACGCCCTACACCAGCAACGCGCACATATTTCTCGCCGGAATGGAACGGGTGGACGGGCGCTCCTTCCCCTCGGGCTGGGAACGACCGGACTTCGACGACAGCTCCTGGCCGACCGCCGCGTTCGCCGCGCCGATAGACGCGCCGGGAGGCGACCCGGACCGCGGGCTCATCTGGACGCTCCGCCCGGCCGAGACACCCGCGCTCGTCGAGGAACCGCGCCGGTTCGTGGACGCGCGCGTTGGCGCTGGCGTTGCCGCTGCTGGCTGGACGCTGGGACCCGGCGAGGGGGGCGAAATCGTGCTCGACGCCGGGGCGCTCACGACCGGTTTCCCTACGCTCGCCTTCTCCGGCGGCGCGGGACGCACGGTGGAACTGGTCTACGCCGAATGCGTCCTGAAGCGCACCGACCACAAGCCCGACGACGACAGTCCGTATCTCTGGGGCGGCGGCGGCCGTCTGCGAAAGGGGATTCGCGACGGCCGCTCCGTCGCCGACGCGGTCTTCCACGGCTACCAGGATACGGTCATCCTTCCGGGCGACGACTTCTCCTACGAGCCGCACCACTGGCGGACGTTCTGGTATCTCGTGGTGCGCGTCCCCCCTGGCGACACGGAGTTCGTCCTGCGCGACGCCGCCTACCGCTTCACCACCTACCCGCAGGAACAGAAGGCGTCGTTCGACGCCCCGCCTGACGCGCCGGACGTCGCGAAGATGTGGGACATCTCCTGGCGGACCCTTCAGCTCTGCTCCCACGAGACGTACGAGGACTGCCCCGGCTACGAGCAGCTCAATTACCTCCTCGACGCCCGCAACGAGGCCCTGATCTCGCTGGCGGTCGCGGGCGAGGCGGACCTGCCCCGCCGCACGATCCGCCTGTTTCGCGACACCCTGCGCCCCGACGGCATGCTCGCCAGCCGCACGCCGTCCCAGAAGGGGCAGACCATTCCCATCTTCGCCCTCTGGTGGGTGCGGATGTTGCTCGACTACTGGGACTGGGGCGGCGAGCGCGACGCCGCCTTCGTCCGCGAATGCCTTTACGCCGCGGACGGCGTGCTCGGCTACTTCCGCGCCCGCCTGCGGGCCGACGGCTTCGTCGGCGAACTGCCGTACTGGAACCCCGTCGGCGGCGAGGACGCTCCCGGCACCGACTTGGACCCGGCGATCCGGGCGGGCGGCTCCACCTACGTCACCGCGCTCTACCTGATGGCGGTCAACGCCGCGCTGCGCCTCCACGCCGAGGCTGGTCACCCCGAGGACGCCGCCCGCTGGCGTGGCGTTCGCAAGCGCCTGATCGGCGCGGTCCGCTCGGCCTGGTCTCCGGGGCGCGGGGTCTTCGCGGAGCGGACGTCGCACCCGGACGAGCCGGTGAGCCAGCACACCCAGGCGATGGCAATCCTGACCGGGGCCGCCACGGGCTCGCAGGCCCGCCGGGTCGTCCGGTCGCTGGAGGCGGGCGTCCCGGCCGCACGCATGACCCGGCAGCAGGGGCTGCCGTTCGCGGAGGCCATGTACGCCGCCGGGCGCTACGACCTCGCCGCGCGGCAGTACCTCTCCGAGTACCGCCGCCAGATGGACCTGGGACTGACGACCTGGCTCGAGGGGCGGGAAAACGGGCGCTCCGACTGCCACGCCTGGAGCGCGTGGCTGCCCGTCGAACTCCTGCGCTCCGTACTCGGCATCCGGCCCGCCCGCCCGGGCTTCGCCGAGATCGAGATCGCCCCGGCGGCGCCCGTATTCTCCCAGGCAAGCGGGACGATGCCCACGCCCGCCGGGGAGGTGCGCGTCGCGTGGCGGCGGGAAGAGCGCGGCTTCTCGCTGGAGGCGGACGCCCCGCCCGGCGTCCCCGTCCTGATCCGCCTGCCGGACGGCACGACGCACACCTTCCCGCGGGGAGGGAGCGGCCTGCACGCCGAGGGGCGGGTGCCCTGACGCCGCGCCGCCGTTCGGTAACGCCCCGCGCCCCGGTCGGCTCCTGGAAATAGGGGCGGGTCCTCCGGCTCCAGAAGAGGAACACGGCATGACACCACTCAAAGGCACCGTCGCGCTGGTCGCGGGATCGACGCGAGGCGCGGGCCGCGCCATCGCGACGGAACTGGGCACGGCGGGCGCGACGGTCTACTGCACCGGGCGCAGTACGCGCGGGAACCCGTCGCCCATCGGGCGGCCGGAGACGATCGAGGAGACGGCGGAGATCGTCACCGCGCACGGCGGGGTCGGCATTCCCGTCCGGTGCGACCACACGGAAGTCGGACAGGTGCGCGCCCTGGTTGAGCGGATACACGACGAACAGGGTGGCCGATTAGACGTCCTCGTCAACGACGTCTGGGGCGGGGAGAGCCTCGCCGAGTGGAAGCCGTTCTGGGAGTGCGACCTGGAGAAGGGGCTGGCGCTGTTGCGGCAGGCCGTCCACTCCCACCTGATCACCGCGCACCTCTGCCTGCCGCTGCTGCGGGCGCGGGGGACCGGCCTCGTCGTCGAGGTCACCGACGGCGACGACTACCGGTACCGCGGCGCGCTCTTCTACGACCTGGTCAAGATAAGCGTCATCCGCATCGCCGAAGACCTCGCGCGCGACCTGGAGAAGGCGGGCGACTCCGGCGTTACGGCGCTGGCGGTGACGCCCGGCTTCCTGCGCTCCGAGGAGATGCTGGCCCACTTCGGCGTGACCGAGGCGAACTGGCGCGACGCCGCCGCGAAGGAACCGTACTTCGCCTACTCCGAGACCCCGCGATACGTCGGGCGCGCGGTCGCCGCGCTCGCCGCCGACCCGAAGGTCCGCGAGAAGGCGGGGAAGGCGCTCGCCACCTGGCACCTGTATAAGGAATACGGCTTCACCGACCTCGACGGCACGCAGCCCGACTGGCTCCGCGAATTCGAGGCGCACGCCGGGAGGGGAGCAACGCCGCCCTTGCCCTCGCCCTAACGGCCTTGTCGCGCCAGCAGCAGGGCGCGGCGTCGCCGGTAGTCCGCCTCCGCATCCCCGTAGGCGACGGCCTTGCGGTACGTGTCCACCGCCATGAACAGCGCCGCCAGGATGAAGAGCGCGCCGAACAGGGGGAAGACGAGGAACGCGCCGCCCATCCCGCCGCCGCCGGTCGTGCTGCGAAGCCCGTTCCTGGTTATGTCCGTCGCCAGGAGCATCCAGAAAATCCCGAAGACGCCGGAAACGACTCCCATCCCGATCGCCATTCCCCTGCTCGGCACGTAGCGGGTGCCGTACTTGCCGCGGACCATGTACCGCTCGCGCTCCCGGTCCCACTCCCGGTCCAGCCGCTCCAGCTCGTTCTGGTGCCGTAGCGCTTCCAGATGGGTGCCGGCGATCACTCCCGCCCCCGCCGCCGCCGTACCGGAAGGCGATCCGCCCGAGATCACCGCCTGCTTGGCGCGCGCGAACTCCTCGTCCGTCAGCGTGCCCTCCCGGTGCAGGCTCGCCAGCCGCTCCAGTTCATCTGCCACACCCATCTCCGTTGCCGCCTCCCTCCGTTTCCGGCTGCCGGTCTAAATCTACCCGCTCCGGCGTTCGCCGCACGCAAATGTGACGCGCGCCGCCGCCTCGCCGTTACCGGGGCGGTGGTAGAATGGCCCGGAATCGACGTGTGAGAGCCGTACATTCCGGGTAACTCCGATACGTTTTAGTGCCGGGAACGACGGGGGATCACCACGTCCCGGCGCGGACGCTGATGCGGATAACAGGGTGATAGATGCCGAAGGACGTGGACGATCAGGCGGGGCGTGACGAGGAACACGGGGATAGGGAAGGTGCCCCTGCTGCCGACACGAAGCGGCAGACCGTGTTGAGACGCCGGGGGCGCAGGCCCGCCGACGGCGCCGAGCGCCGAGCCCGGGTGCAGGCGGCTCTGGACGACCTGACGAGCGCCCGCGTGCCCTTCAGCATGGGCGACCTCGCCGAGCGCGCGGGCATCTCCCGCGCCACCCTGTACCGGGACGCCGACCTGCGCGCCCTGATCGGCGGGGCGGGCGACGGGCCGGTAAATAGACCGGTAGATTCCAGGCGCTATGATAAACTGACCCGGGAACTTGCCGGGGCCCACGAGGAGCGGAAGCTTCTGCGGCGGGAGCTGCGAAAGGCGGAATCACGCCTGCGCGCCGCCGAGAAGCGCATCGCGGAACTCGCGGACGAGGCGGTAGACCACGAGAAGGCGCGTCGCACCGCGGAGGCGACGGCGCGCAATTCCAACAGCGAGACGATTCGCGCCGAGGCGTACGCCGAGGGGTTCAACGCGGGAGTTCGCGCGGCCGTGGGGCCGCGAGGCGGCGCCGCGAACACCTCCTCCGGCGGGCGTTCCGGAGGCGCGAGCGGGGCGGCGGCGGCCAACGCGGGACT
>DATLHN010000588.1:0-5330 GCA_035539875.1 Armatimonadaceae bacterium | reverse complement strand
ATGAGTACCTGCGAGTGTCGCACCAGGTACGCGCCGACCAGCGCGTACTGTTCCGTGCGCTTCTCCGGCCCGGCGAGGTCCGCCGCGCTCAGGCCCGGCATCTGCGGCATCTCGACCACGGCGTCGGCGCGGTCGAGCAGTTCGGCGAACTCCCGCGCGGACGCGGCGCCGGCGAAGTCCTTCTCGTACTCCGCGCGCGGCAGGGGCAGCGCCACCACCAGCCGCATCCCCCGCTCCAGCGCGACGCGCGCGACCAGGCGGTCCGCGCCCTCGGCGAGCGGCGAGAGGAGGTGGAGCGGCGTGTTCGGGCAACGCCCGCCCAGCTCCTCGAATATGTCCCGCACCTTCGCTTCGAGCGCGGGGACGTCCTCGGGACGCAGGTCCCTGTGCCCGGTCACCCCCAGCACCAGCGGCAGCGCCCCGAGGGCGCGCGCCGCTGCTGCAGCGGCGGCCGTTCCCGCGCCGTCCGCCCGGGCAACGGTCGCGTGTTCGGTTCTATCTATCGTCGTACTCATAATGGTATGGTCTCCGGCCTTCGGCCGCTCGCGGCGGTGGCCGCCGCTGCCACCGCCCGCGCCGGGCGTTACTTGCCGTGAAGGCGGTATATCTGGAAGCCGGACATCTCCAGCAGGACCGGCAGTTCGCGGACGGCGTCCCGGTTGAAGTTCTTAGCTTCGTCGGGCAACTCCTCCCACGGGAGCAGGTTCGGGTTCGTCTTCTTTTCCGGGTCGCGCGGACCGTAGGTGAAGCCCTGAGCCCGCTTCTCCTGCGTCCAGCGCTCGTGCTCCATCCGGGCCATCTGCTCCACCTCGTCGGGGGCGAAGGCGAACGGCGCGGAGTCGTAGGAGGACAGCGGCGAGATGTCACAGCCGATGACTCGCAGCTTCTGGCCGATGTGGTCGGCCTGCGCCCGGTTCGATTCCTTTATCTCTTCGGGCAGTTTGTCCCAGGAAGCGAGGGCGGGATTCTCGGTTTCGGCTGCCGCTCCCTTCGGGTCGCCGCCGCCGCTGCTGCCCTGCTCGCGCAGGTACTTCTCGTGGATGGCGCGCGCCAGGGCCTCGTTCGTGCCGCCGAGCACCAGTTCCGGCTGGCACGTGTGCTCCAGGAAGCCGAAGGCGTGCAGGCTGTCAAAGCCGTTGCTGCCGTCGCGCGTGGCGGTCAGCAGTTTCCCGAGTCCTTCGTCCTGCGACATGCGGACGACGATCGGCACGTCGTGGCGGCGCACCCGGTGCAGCAGGGAAAGCGCGGCGGACAGGCCCGCCGTCTCGTCGTCCAGGCACACGTAGACCGCGGTAACGGTGAAGTGCCCTTTTTCGCCGTCGTGGAGGAAGCCCGCGCGCTGGAACTCGGCGGAGTGTGTCTCCAGGTCGTGCACGTGCAGGCGGCAGATGTGCTCCAGGCCCGGGTTCTGCAGATAAAGCTGCTCCCGCAAATCGGCGTCCGCCCCGGGTCCGACCAGCGTCACGTGCAGCGGCTCCTCGGCGGCGGGGAAAACGTCCCGGAAGAGACGGGCGGCGTGCACGGTCACGTTCTGGCCGAGTCGTCCCGCGCCCACGACGAGCAGGTGGGGCAGACGGCCGCTCGCGTCCCGGCCGGTCCGGGCGTCGATGCGGGCGAAGGGCGGGTGCGCGGAGAGCAGCGCGCGCGCGCCCACGTCGTAGACGTTGAAGAACTGCAGTCGGAACGCGCCGAGCGTGGCGATCTCCCAGCGGCGCAGCAGGTGCCACAGCTCCGGCTCGACGATGTGGGTGGAGCAGGTGAGGGGCTGCCGGGCGCGCCTGTCCCCCACCATGTCGCGCGCGTGCGCGGCGATCTCGGCGTTCGCGCCGTCCCCGGGGCAGACGGCGATCAGGTAACGGGCCTCCGGGACGCGCGCGCGCAGCAGCATCTCGCGCTCGGTGGCGTCGCCGACCAGTGCGATCGCGCCCAGCTGGTAGCAGAGGTCGATGTTCTCGTTGGCGTCGTTCTGCTCGATGACGACGACGTTGATCTGCCGCTCCCGGAACGCCTTGGCCAGCAGCATGCCCTTCTCGCCCAGGCCGCAGATGACGACGTGGTCGCGCAGGCCGCGCACGCGCCACTGCTGTATCTGGTCGCTCTTGACGAAGTAGGCGGCGACCGCCGCGGTGGAGACGCCGAGGATGCCGATGCCGAAGACCATCATGACGACGGCCACCAGGCGGCCCCAGATCGTCAGGGGGAAGAAGTCGCCGTAGCCGATGGTGGTCAGCGTAACTACCGCCCACCAGAGGGAGTCCCCGAACGATAGCGTCTTGTCCGCGGCGGCGTGGGCGTCGCGCTCCAGGAAGTAGAACGCGGTGGCCCCGGCGAGGACGATGCAGGCGATGACCCCGAAGAGGTAGAGAAGGTAGGTGCGCAGCGACGCGCCGCGGCTCTGGTCGCTCATAACAGCAGTGGAGACGGTCGTCGCAGGGGCCGACGCGCTGGCCGGTCCGTCCGCGGCGCCTGCCGCCGTCCGTCAGTCCTTTTCCAGCCGGTAGCCGAGGGCGAGGATGACCCGGATCGTCTCGAGGGCGGTGTTCCGGTCGTACTCCTTCTCGCTCTCCGTCAACTCCTCGTAGGCGACCAGACCCGGGTGCTCCTTGCGGGCGTCGTCGCGGTGGGGGCCGTAGCGCCAGCCCTCGGACATCCGCTGCTTCGCCCACACTTCGTGCGTGTTCTTGGCAAGGAGTTCTGTGAGCGTGCTGATGTCGCCCGTCAGGGTCACCCCGCTGGTGTCGAGGGGGTCGGGCTGGTACCCGTTTCGCGGCTCGGCGACGCTGCTCCGCTTCGGGCGCTCTTGGCGGTCTTCGTGGGTCTTCATGGCTGGTACGGAGTGACGGCGGGCGACTTCCGCGATTATAAGCAATTATAGGCTATTTTTTGCTATTCTCTGTATGTCAGTCGTCTCCCTCCTCCGGGGGCGCGCGCGGCGATCACTGACCACGTCACCGGACGCTCTTCCCGCTTCCCGTGGTCCCGGAGCGAATCCGGGTATCACAGGTTCGGGAACCGAAAACCGGATTCGGACGATATATAGAGACGTCACGTCGTTTATCGTGGTAAACGATACCGATCCTTGTAAACGATACCGATCCTTCAGGCACCGGAGAAGCCATGCAGACCGCAGGAAAAAATCGAGCTTTCAGATACGTCAGCATCAGCGCGGCGGCGCTCGCCGCGATGGGTGTGGGGTACGTCGTCCGCGACGCCGCGGCGCAGGGCCAGGTCGCCCGCGCCAGGGTAGCGCGCGTGTACACCGCAGCCGAGCCCGCCGTGACCGGCCCCGCCGTGCAGAGCGCGGTCGCGATGCAGACGGCCTTCGCCGAGGTGGCAAGGGTCGCCGAGCCCGCCGTGGTCACGATCACGACCGAGGCGCGCGCGGGCAGCCGCCGCGCCGGGGGGCCGCCCAGCATGCGCCGCGTCCCGCCCGGGCAGAACCCGTTCGGCGACCAGGACCCGTTCGGCGAGTTCGAAGAGTTCTTCCGCCGATTCCGCGAGCGCGGCGGCGGCGGTGGCGGTGGCGGTGGCGGCGGCCCGCTGCAGCCCAACTCCTTCCGGACGCCGCAGCAGTACGACGACGGCCTCCGGATGACGCAGGGGATCCCCGCGCCCTCGCCGGGGTCGCCGTTCCAGACCGTGGGGGTCGGGTCCGGCTTCATCTACGACGCGAGCGGCCTCATCATCACGAACGCGCACGTGGTCGCGGGGGCGGACAAGGTGAACGTCAAGCTGCTCGACGGGCGAGAGTTCAAGGACGCGAAGGTCCTCGGCAGCGACACCCGCACCGACATCGCGGTCGTCAAGATCCCGGCCGGGAACCTGCCGACAGTCCGGTTCGGCGACGCCTCCAAGGTGAACGTCGGGGACTGGGCGATCGCGGTCGGAAACCCGTTCGGCCTCGCCAACACCATGACCGTCGGCGTCATCTCCGCCAAGGGGCGCGAGATGCGCGGCGGCAACGCGTACGACCCGGGCGACTTCCTCCAGACCGACGCCTCGATCAACCCCGGCAACTCCGGCGGGCCGCTGCTCGACATCTACGGGCGCGTCATCGGGGTGAACAACTCGATCTACAGCCGCAACGGCGGGAACGTCGGGATCGGCTTCGCCATCCCGGTCAACGTCGCCCGCGAGGTGGCGGACGTGCTGACCCGCGAGGGGCGCGTGCGCCGCGCCCGCATCGGCGTCGGCATCGACGAGGCGGAGGGCCAGGCGGCGGCGTTCGGCCTGCCCGCGGGGACGAAGGGCGTGCTGGTGCAGTCCGTCGAGGAGGGCGGCCCGTCGGCCCGGGCGGGCATTCAGGTGGGGGACGTCATCACGGCGTTCAACGGCGAGCCCGTCACCCGCTCCGCAGAATTGCAGCGTCTGGTAAGCCGCTCGCCGTTCGGCAAAGTGGCGACCATCACGGTGCTACGGCAGGGGAAGACCCTGACGCTGAACATCACCCCGGTCGAGCTTCAAGAGGAGGGCGGCGGCGCGGCGGGACGGCGTCCGTCCCCGGCACAGCCGGATGGCGAGAAGCCGCAGCAGGAGGGCAAGGCCACTCCGCTCGGGTTCCGGCTCGGCGCGGTGACCCCTTCGCTGGCCCAGCAGTTCAACCTGCCCGCGGGCGCGTCGGGGGCGCTGGTGCTCGGCGTCACCGAAAACAGCGCGGCGGCGCGCGCCGGAATGCAGGCCGGCGACCTGATCCGCCGCGTCGGCCAGAAGACCGTGACGACCCCGGACGAGGTGACCGCCGCGGTCCGCGACATCCTCGCCTCCCAGCCGGGCGGCTCCGACGGCAAGAGCGTCGCCCTGTACGTCACGCGCGGCTCCGAGAGCCAGTACGTGATCGTCACCGTGACCGAATAAGTAGATAGCACGACGCCCCCGCTCCGTCCGGAGCGGGGGCGTCGTTGTTTCGAGCTACTTGACGTCCATCAGTTCGACGTCGAAGATGAGCGTGGCGTTCGGCGGGATCGGACCACCGGGCGTGCCAGTCGCGCCATACCCGAGGTCCGGCGGCACTGTCAGCTTGCGACGACCGCCGACCTTCATTCCGGCCACGCCCTCGTCCCAGGCCGCGATCACCTGACCGCCTCCTACCGGGAATTCGAACGTCTCCCCCTTCTCGCGGGACGAGTCGAACGTGGTGCCGTCGGTGAGGGTCCCGGTGTAGTGGACGACCGCCGTCGTTCCCGGCTTCGCTTCCTTACCGGTGCCGACCGTCATGTCCTCGTACTTCAGGCCGGACTTGGTCGTGACCGGCTTGCCGTTGCCCTTGAACTCCCGCGTGTCGAACCCACCGGCAGCGGCGGCGGGCGGGCCGGGTGGCGGCGGGGGCGGCC
>DATLHN010000587.1:0-4105 GCA_035539875.1 Armatimonadaceae bacterium | reverse complement strand
CCGCCCCCGCCCGCGCCGGGCGCCTGCGTGTGGACGAAGCGATAAGCCGGATTGTTATTCCAGCTTCCGGGCGTGCCGATGGGGTCGAAGAAGCGGCCCGCGTCGCTCGCCTGCGCTCCCGTAAGCTCCGCGTAGGCGCTGCCTCCGCTGGAGGTAACGTTGAAGTCGCCGCCGAGCAGGAAGTGGGTCCCGGCGGGAAGGTTCTCGGCGTCGTCGCGGATCCTCTGCGCCTCCGTCAGCCGACGGGCGACCGGATTCCCCTGCGAAGCCATATGCGAGGAGTACAGCGAAAGCCGGGAGCCGTCGGAATCGCCCAGTACCTGCACGTCGTAGCGGTACGTGTTGCGCGGCGGCTCCGAGGCTCCCGGACTTCCCAGTGAGACAGTGCTCGTGCCCTGATACGCGATCTTCCCGGCCCTGTAGAAGAACGCGCTGTCCGTGTCCGGGCCGTTCAGGAAGGGTGCCGCCGCCCAGTCGCCGGGACTGCCCGCGGCGGTGTTGAGCAGGGTCACGAACGAGTTGACGGCGGACTGGCTCAGAAACTCCTGACCGAGCAGCACGTCTGGCGCGAACTGTCTTCCCTCGAACGCGCCGTAGAAGACGTTCTGGAAGTCGGCGTCGCGCGCGCCGGGTCCGCCGTAGTCGGTGACGTTCCACGTGGCGATGCGCAGCGAACCGAACTGTGCCCACCCGTTTCCGACAGGGAACAGAAGCAGCAGCGAAAGCAGCGCCGAGGCAACCAGGCCGAACGGGCGGCGGGGAAGGGATGGAACTCGCAAGCCTACTTCGCCTCGTCGTGGATAACTTTGAGCAGCACGGTACCTACTGCCTTGAGCGACTCCGGCGAGCACTTGTCGGCCGTGTCGTCGAGAGTGTGCCAGGGGCCGTAATCGAAGTCAATCAGATCGATCGCCTTCCAGCCCGCCGCCTGGAGCGGCAGGTGATCGTCCTGTATCTCCCAGCCGGGCGCGTTAACGAATTGCTTCACCCCGAGCGCCGCCGCCGCATCGAAGACCTTGTCGTTGATCTCGCGCGCCTTCCGGTCGCTATTGACCTCTCGCGGAATGCTCAGGTCGCGGTCGCCTATCATGTCGATCAGGATCGCATAGGCAGGGGCGGGGGAGGGCAGGATTCTTGGCGTAGTGAATGGAGCCCAGGAACATCCGCTCGATCTGCGGCCCGTAGTCCTCGCCGTCGAAGAAGACGATCTGCACGCCGATCTCAGGCTTCTTCGCCGCGAGCTGCCGGGCGACCTCGAGGAGGCACGCGACTCCCGACGCCCCATCGTTCGCGCCGAGTATCGGCTGCTTGCGGCGGGCGGGGTCGATCTCCTGGTCGGCGGTCGGCCGCGTGTCCCAGTGGGCGCAAAGCATCACCTGCTTCTTCGCCTGGGGGTTGATGTGCGCGTAGACGTTGCTCATGGGGAGCCGCTTGTTCCCGAGCCGTGCCGTGAAGTCCTGACGCTTCGCCGGGACGCCTGCGGCCTTACCTAACTCGGCCACCAGCCAGTCGCGCATCGGCTCGTAGCCTTTCGCGCCGGAGTAGCGCGGCCCGAACGCGACCTGCTTCTTCAGGTCCGCGAACGCCCGCGTGGCATCGAATGAGGGGGCGGCGACGGCGGTCGCACCGGGAGACGGGGGAGCGGCGGCGGGAGTGTTGTCGGGAGTGCCGGGCGGCTGCGGCGAATTCACAGACGCGCGCCCCCCGTCCGCGTTCGTGGGCGGGCAGCCCGCCCCGAAGAGGCTAAGGGCGAGGGCACCGCAGGCGACAACGTGAGCGATGAGGCGGGGGGACATGAGACTCCCATGGTCCGTACGGTGGGACGCCGCGGCGTCAGTTAGCGACGATGCGGCTTTCAAGGCCGACATTCAGGCTGCCGCCGCGAGAGCGGGCGTAGTCAGACAGCGCCGTCGCCAGCGTCTTGCCGGTGTCCGCCGTGATCTGGTCCTTCTCCCATATCTTGAAGTACCCCTGCTGGCCGTTCGCAAGGGGACGCGTCGTCGCGACCTTGTACGTCTTGACCGCGTCCATCGCGGTACCACCCACCGATACCGACACGAGCCGTCGCCCGCTGGGCTTCGAGGCGTCGTACGTGAACTTGAGGCCGGAGACCTGGAGGAACCCGGACGACGGCTGCGGGGCGAAGGAGACGGACCGCTCCAGGGCGTCGGCGATCTGCTTGCCCTGGAGGCTGAGCACCACGACGACGTCCGTGGCCGGGTCCACGAGGGTCGCGGCCTGCTCCGGAGTCGCCGGGCGTGGGGCCGTGGCCCCCGGCTTGAACGCGGCCGCGGGGACGAACGCGACATCCGCCGAGGCCGCCGCGCGAACCGCGTCCGCGACGAGGTTACCCGCCTCGCTCTCGGACTGGCGGATGTTGCCCGTGCTGAACGCCCCCTGGCCGCCGAGTGCGGGGAGGGCAAACAGGGCGAGGGCGGAAAGCGACCACGCCGCCCCCGCCCGCATCAGTCCGCGCCGCGAGATTTTGCCGCTAATCGAGGTCTTCGCCATGCTCCGACTCCCTGCCCCCCTCCGCGCGCCACTTCAGGTACCCGGTGATGAAATCGCCGAGGTCGCCGTCCATGACCCGCTGCACATCGCCGACTTCGACGCCGGTCCGGTGGTCCTTCACGAGCTGATACGGCTGAAAGACGTATGATCGGATCTGGCTGCCCCATTCGATCGAGCGCTGCTCGCCGCGAAGCGTGTTCAGCTTCGCTTCGGCCTCGCGCTCCGCAAGTTCCGCAAGTCGCGCCGCGAGAACCTTGAGCGCGACTTCCTTGTTTTGAAGCTGCGAGCGCTCGTTCTGACACTGCACGACGAGACCGGTCGGCTTGTGCGTAATGCGCACCGCCGACGACGTCTTATTGACGTGCTGTCCGCCCGCGCCGCTCGCCCGATACGTGTCGATCTCGAGATCCTTGTCGTCGATCTTTATGTGCTCGGTCAGGTCCACCTGCGGGAGCACCTCGACCGCCGTGAACGACGTCTGGCGCTTGCCGTTCGAATTGAACGGCGATATCCGGACCAGGCGGTGGACGCCGTGCTCCGAGCGCAGCAGCCCGTACGCGTTCGTGCCGCCGATGAAGATCGTCGCCGACGAGATTCCGGCAACGTCGCCCGGCTGCTCGTCCTTGATCTCCGCCTTGAAACCGTTCGCCTCCGCCCACCGCAGGTACATGCGCAGCAGCATGCTGCCCCAGTCGCAGGCGTCCGTGCCGCCCGCGCCGGGCTTGATCTCCAGGATCGCGTCCGCGGCGTCGTGCGGTCCGACCAGCAGGCTCTTTACTTCCAGGGCGTCGAGCGCGGTCTGGACCGACTCCAGCTCCGTCCGAATCTCCGCCTCGAAGGAGTCTCCGCCGTCTTCCGCCTGCGCCAGTTCCAGAAGCGTCGCCGCGTCCTCGATCCGGCGCTTAAGGTGGAAGTACGGTTCGACCTTGTCGCGCACCCGCGCCACCATCTGCATGGTCCGCTGCGCGCGCTCCGCGTCGTCCCACAAACCGGGCTCCGCCGACTGCGCCTCTAGCGACTCTAACTCTTTCTGGCGTTTCGGGATGTCAAAGATGACCCCCCAATTCTTCGAGCCGTTCGCGCACCGTCATCACATCTTTAGAGAGATCGCTGAGCAAACTGTTTCACATCCTTACGTGACCCTGTAGGTCGTCAGAACCGGGGTAAAACCCGCCTGACCACGGCACTTAGTATATCACGATACGGTTCCCGGATGACTCGGGTACACTCTCTGAAACGGCGAAAGGAGCGGCGAGCGATGACCGCGATGTCGGGGTGTTCTCGCGGCGACGATGAAGAGAAAGCAAATGACGCGATGCCGCCGGAAGAGGCAGTCAAGCCGCACCATGACGGCGCGCAAGACGCGTCGGACGACGAGGCGCTGGAGATGGAACTCATGCTCCTTGCCCTGACTGCGCAGGACACGGGCGAGCCCACTCACGACGTGGACCTGGGCACGCTGACCCAGGCCGAGAAGCACGCGCTCCTCGCGCTCTGGCGCGACCGGCTCGGGATGCCCTGGGAGCGTGAAGGCGGGACACGCGACGAAGGATTCGGAGACCAGCGAGGCGACGATCGGGGAGAGGAGCGTGAG
>DATLHN010000586.1:0-8453 GCA_035539875.1 Armatimonadaceae bacterium | reverse complement strand
ACCCTGCGCGGCGGCACCGATGGCGCTGTCACCGTCACCTGCCCCGGCGATCACTCCGGCGAGGTGGCGCTGCTGGTCACGGCCCGCGCCTGATCCGCGAGGGACTTCTCGAAGTAGACGCTCATCGGGTCCTCGACGTACGCGCCGAACGGCGGGCGGCGTCGGAAACCGCTGCGCTCGTACAATGCGATGGCTTCCGTCTGGTAGATGCCCGTCTCCAGGCGGAGCGACTCCGCCCCGTGTTCGCGGGCGAAACTCGCGAGGTGTTCGAGCATCGCGCGGGCTAGCCCGCGCCCGCGCCAGGCGGGGCGGACGTACATCCGCTTGACCTCGGCGTACTCCGCGCCGAACGGCTTCAGGCCGCCGCACCCGGCGGGCACGCCGTCGACGCGGGTCACGAAAAAGGCGACGCCCTCGCGCACGAGCCGGTCGACGCTGAACGCGTGCCGGCTCTGCGCCGGGTACGGCAGCACGGCGAGGCAGGCATCCAGTTCGGCCAGCAGCGCCTCGGCGTCCGCGGAGTCGGGGCGCTCTTCGTCGATGGTGACGTTCATAGGAGGTACGGATGACGGGCGAATCTCTGCACGAGGCGATCAACCGGGCCGTCGAGGCCCACTACGGAACCCTGGGCTGGACGGAACTGGCGCGCGAGGCGGCGCGGGCGGAGGTCGGGGACGAAGCCGTCGCCCGCATCGGCGAGATGTCGTCGTTCGCGAACGACCCGGAGCACTGGGTCCACGCGCCGTCCCACATGGGGGCATACAACGACGTCCAGCGGCTCCTGCGGGAGCGGTACCCGTTCCTCTCGCCCGGCGCGGTCCAGCGGATCGCGACCTCGGCGGCGTACGGCTGGAAGTAGTGGGCGTCGCGCGCGCGTCCTTCCGCATTAGCCGGGAGCGCCGCCGCCGCTCTCGGCCGGGGCGTCGTCGCCTTCCCCCTTCGCCTTATCGTCCGGCTTCGCCGCCCGCCCGCCCCGGGGCGGGCGGGTGACGCCGTTGCGCTCGCGCCAGTAGCGCACCGTGCTGCGCGAGACGCGGAGCCGGTCCGCGATCGCCTGGTCGGACAGCCCCTGTTCCACCCAGGCGAGGATGTTCTTGCGCGAGCCGTCGAGGTACACGGCAGGATTCCTCCCCTCAGGCCGTCGCCGGGGCCGCGGACTTTACCGTGCGGCAGACGAACCAGCAGGCGAGCGCGAACAGCGACAGCGCGACGAAGCCGAGTACGAACGAACCCGTCGCCTGCTTCACCGCGCCGAGCAGCAGCGGCGGGAAGAATCCGCCGAGGCCGCCCGCCGCGCCCACCAGACCGGTGACCACGCCGACCGTCTTCGGGAAGTGCTCCGGGGCCAGCTTGAAGACCGCGCCGTTGCCGAGGCCGATGGCCGCCGCCATCGAGAGCGCCCCGACCGTGAACGGGACCATCTGCGGGATCGAGAGCAGCAGCGCCGCCGCCGCCGTCGCCGGGAAGACCCAGAGCAGGATGGCGCGCCCGCCGATGCGGTCGGCCAGGATGCCGCCGACGGGGCGCATGATCGTCGCCAGCAGCACGAACCCCGCGGTGCGCATTCCCGCGTCCTGAGGCGTGAGCTTGAAAAGGTCGGTCAGGAGCGTCGGCAGGTAAACGGCCATCGCGACGAACCCGCCGAAGGTCAGGAAGTAGTAGAGGCACAGCACCCAGCTCATCGGGTTCCGCAGCGGGTCCAGGATGTCCGCGAGCGACTTGGGCGGGATGCGGCCCGGCGGGTTGCGCGCGAGCGCCAGCCAGAGCGCCAGCCAGACGCCGGTGATGAGCGCGAACGCCCAGAACCCCCACGCGTACCCCGCCGCGCCCGCCAGCACCGGCGCGCCGAACGACGCCAGCGACTGCCCGATGTTGCCCGCGCCGTAGACGCCGAGCGCGAAGCCCTGCCGCTGCGGCGGGAACCAGCGCGAGACGTAGCCCGTCCCGATCGAGAAGCTCGCCAGCGGCAGCCCGCACCCGAGCGCCGCGACGAGGAGCTGGCCGTAGTTCTGCACGAAGCTCATGGCCACGACCGGGACGATGGAAAGGCCCATGACCCACGCGAAGACCGAGCGCCCGCCGTAGCGGTCGGTGAGCATGCCGAGCGGGATGCGGCCGAGGCTCCCGAGCAGCACCGGTAGCGCGACGGCGATGCTGACCTGCACCGGCGTCAGTCCCATGCGCCCCTTCAGGATCGGCATCATGGCCGAGACGCAGCCGAACATGGCGAAGCAGACGGCGAACGCCCCGGTGGCGAGGAGCAGTTGGAGCGAGTTGCCGGCCGCGGCGGGGGCAGAGGACGCCGTTGTTGCCGCCGCCGGGACCGTCCCGGAAGTAGTGGTGGTCGTGCTCACGGGCGTACCCCCTCCCGCTGCTGCTGCCGCGCCGCGGTGGTCGTCCCGCCCGCGCCGGCGGTGGCGGGCGGCGCGGACGGCTCGCGCGTCCCGGACGGGTCGCCGGAGGCGCGGTCGAGGTCGTACAGGAACTTGAGCAGGCCGACGTTCAGGCCGAGGCAGACCAGGCTGAACAGCGCGGCGGGGACCGGCACGCCCGAATCGCCGCCCAGGTACGAGTTCATGGTCGCGGTCACCAGCCAGAGCTGGAGGATGTCGATCACGAAGACGATGCTCAGGATGCCGGTCACGATGACCATCTTCTGCGGTCGCGTGAAACGCTTTCTCATGGGACCCTCCGGGTCAGACCGTGCGAAGCTCGATCCCGGTCGCGTAGACGGCGTTGCCGCGCACCTGGAGGGTCACCTTCGGCAGCGGGCGGCGCGGCGGCCCGGCCAGGGGCCGCCCCTCGGACAGGCTGAAGTAGCCGTGGTGGCACGGGCAGGCGAGCCGCCCCTCCTCCATCTCCGGCACGACCGGGCAGGACAGGTGCGTGCACTTCTGCGAGTAGGCGAGCAGCGTCCGGTCGTCGGGCCGCAGCAGCAGGCACGGCTCGTCCTCCTCCGGGTAGTGAAACACGAGCGAGCCGCCGACGGGCACCTGGTCGAGCGTGGCGATCTGGCGCACCGGGACCTCCCCGCGCCGCGCCCGCCGCCAGTTCTCCCAGGCGATCCACATCTGCCCGAACGCGAACGCCCCGCTGATGAGCACCAGGAACTTGGCGAACTCGCGCCGGGCGACGTAGTTGTCCTGCGGCGTGTCTATCGGGAAGTCCTGCCGCCAGCGCGGCTGCACGTCGTGTGGGCGTCCGTCCGGCGTCCCGGACTGGTAATCGCGGTCTTCGTCCACCACAAATCCTCCGTTAGTTCATCCGTCGTCGGGGAGCGCCCGGGTTGCACCCACCCCCGCCCGAAGGGCGGGGGTGGGTGCTGACCCCTCACTCCTCGAACATGTTGAGCAGGATCGTCTTGCCGCTCGTCTCCTCGTTCATGGCCGCCGTGACGTCCAGGTACTCCGGCTGGCGCTGGCGCGGCATCATCATGTGCACCTTGGTCGTGATCGTCTGCCCGCCGAAGCGGAAGCGGTTGTTCGGGGCCGAGCGCGGGCGGATCGCCTCGATCTCCTCGCGTGTGCCGTAGAACAGCGCCTGGCTCGGGCAGACCGTCGCGCACATCGGCTTCTTGCCCTCGCTCGTGCGGTCGTAGCACATGTCGCACTTCATCATCAGCTCCGCCTCGGTGTTCATCTTCGGGACGCCGAACGGGCAGGCGAGGACGCAGTTGTTGCAGGCGATGCAGCGCGGCTTGCGCGCCGTCTGCACCACGCCGTCGCCGGTCTTCTTGATCGCGTCGGCCGGGCAGACCTCGGCGCACGTCGGCGAGTGGCAGTGCATGCAGACCACCGGCGCGGTCTGCGTCGTGTAGGCGCGGTCGACGAACTCCAGGTGGATCATCGAGTGGCCCTTGTGCGTGTCGCACTCCGCGCACGCCTGGACGCACGCCTGGCAGCCGATGCAGCGCGTCGGGTCGATGAAGAATTCGAGTCGCTCGGGAACGGACATGAAACCTCGCTTCCGCCGCTGCTACTGCTGCGGTTCCAGTTCGGCCGCGTACTCCGGCGGGCCGTCGGCCTTGAAGACCCGCACCGCGCAGACCTTGTACTCCGGTATCTTCGAGATCGGGTCCTGCGCCGCGATGGTCAGGCGGTTGATGCTCTTGCGCCCGGCCCAGTGGTACGGCACGAACACCGTGTCGGGCCGGATCGTGCGCACCACCATCGCGCGCAGCGTCACCTCGCCCCGTCGCGACTTCGCCGTCATCCAGTCGCCGTCGGTGATGCCGAGCTGCTCGGCGAGGCGCGGGTGTATCTCGATGCGCGGCTCCGGGTACTGGTCCACGAGCGGCCCGATGCGCCGGGTCTGGGTCCCCGACAGGAAGTGGCTCACCACGCGCCCCGTGGTCAGGATGGTCGGGTACTCCTCGTCAGTCACCTCGGCGGGCGGGGTGTAGGGGGCGACGTTGAAGCGCGCCTTGCCGTCCGGGAAGTAGAACGGCCCCGCGCCCTTCGCCACCGGGTTCCACGACCCCGGCTCGAACAGGCGCGGGGTCCCCGGGTGGTCGTCGCTCGGGCACGGCCAGAAGACCCCCTGCTGCGCCTCGATCTTCTCGTAGGAGATGCCGGAGTAGTCGGCGACGCCGCCCTTCGACGCGACCCGAAGCTCGTCCCAGATCTCGCGCGGCTCGGTAAAGGTGAAGCCCTTCTCGCGGCCGAGCGCGCGGGCGATGTCCTGGATGATCTTCCAGTCCTGGCGGGCGTCGCCGGGGCTGTCCACCGCCTTGTTGATCTTGATGACCCGCCCCTCGACCTGCGTCACCGTCCCCTCGTCCTCCTCCTGTAGCGAGCCGGGCAGGACGACGTCGGCGTGGTGCGCGCTGTCGTTCATGAAGAAGTCGATGGCGACGTAGAACTCCAGCTTTTCGAGCATCCGCGCGACGAACTGGCTGTCCGGCAGCGACACCTTCGGGTTGAAGCAGATGCTCAGCAGCCCGCGTATCTCGTCCTTCTCGACCTTGCGGAAGATCTCGTAGGCGTCCACGCCCGGCCCCGGCATCTCCTTCTCGTCCATGCCCCAGACCCCGGCGACGTAGGCGCGGTGCTCCGGGTTGGAGATGTCGCGCCAGCCGGGGAGCTGGTCGCACTTCTGGCCGTGCTCGCGCCCGCCCTGGCCGTTCGCCTGGCCGACGATGGTGCCGTAGCCGCAGGCGGTCCGCCCGATGCGGCCCGACGCCAGCACCATGTTGATCGCGCCGAGGACGTTCTGAACCCCGTGCGTGTGGTGCTCCATGCCGCGCGCGTGGAGCAGGAACGACGTCTTCGCGCGCCCCCACAGCTCCGCCGCCTCGCGGATCGCGCGCTCGGAGATGCCGGTGACCTCGGCGGTCTGGCGCGGGGTCCACTCCTTGACGTGCGCGGCGACGTCCTCAAAGCCGACGGTGTGGTTCTCGATGAAGTCGTGGTCGAGCCAGTCGTTCTCGATCATCAGGTGCAAAATGCCGTTGAAGAGGGCGATGTCGCGCCCCGGCTTGACCGGCAGGAACAGGTCGCAGGTGCGCGCGATGGGCGTCAGGCGCGGGTCCACGACGATGACCTTGGCCCCCTGCTCGCGCGCCTGCCAGACGTAATTGGTGGTGATCGGCGAGCACTCGGCGACGTTGGACCCGCTGATCCAGACGACCTCGGTGTTCGCCAGGTCCGACCACGGGTTGCCCGAGCGGTCGATCCCGAACGCCTTCTTGTTGCCCGCGCCCGCGCTGACCATGCAGAGACGCCCGTTGTAGTCGATGTTCGACGTCTTCAGGCACATCCGGGCGAACTTGCCCATCAGGTAGCACTTCTCGGTCGTCAGGCTCGCCCCGGAAAGCACCGCGAAGGCGTCCTTCCCGTACGTGGTCTGTATCCGCTCGATCTCGCCCGCGACGCGCTTGATGGCGTCCTCGTACTTCATCGGCCGGAAGCCGCCCTTGCTGTTCGGGTCGCGCTCGAAGGCGGTGAGCAGGCGGTCGGGGTGCCCGTTCTGGAGGTAGCGCTTGACGCCCTTGGGGCAGAGCATGCCCTTGTTGAACGGGAAGTCGGTCCACGGCTCGAAGCCGATGACCTCGTTGTCCTTGACCTTGAGCTGTATGCCGCACTGCTGCCCGCAGAAGCAGCAGTGGGTCTTGACGAGCTTGTCCGGCTGCGCGCCGGTCTCCAGCCGCGTGCCGGAGGCGCGGGCCAGGTGCGGCCCGAACTGCTCGATGATGTCTACTTCCCCGCGTGGTACTTTTGCCATGGTCTTTTCGTTGTCTCGGACCTCTCCCCCCTTCCCCCTCCCTTCCGAGGGGAGGGGGAAGGGGGGAGAGGTTACAAATGCAGGTTCTCTTTGTCCTCGCGGCCGAGCGGCCCCTCGCTGACGACCGGGTTGCCGAACGCCGGGTGCGGCAGGTTCGGCGCGGTGGCGTCGGTGTAGATCGGCGCGTCGCCGTGCTCGCCCACCCAGGCGAGTCCCTGCGACAGTGCCAGCATCGCGCGGCGGCACGCCGGGCAGATCCACTGGTAGTGGCCGACGTCGCCGTCCATCTCGTAGCGGTAGCCCAGTTTGCGCTCCACTTCGATCAGGTCGGTGACGTGCATGACCGACGAGAACGCGTCCCCGCAGCGGCGGCAGTGCGCCTTCTCGCCCGCCGCGCCCGCGTCCTTGTAGAAGCTCGCCCCCAGCTGCGCCGGCCGCTGGAAGATGTGGAAGAATTTTCCGAAAGGCATGTAGAGCAGGGTGAAGATGACCGTGATCGCGTGCAGGATCGCGATGAAGTCGTAGGCGTAACCGCGCATCCACGTGTACGAGGCGGTGAGCATGAGGCCGGTGACGCTGATCGCGAAGAGCAGGAACAGCGGCAGGATGTCCTCGACGTACTGCTGGACCGCCGCCGCGCCGTGCTCGCGCATCCGGCGGCGCATCGCCAGCATCACCCCGGCGATGACCGCGAACGACGACCAGACCAGCCCGTGGAAGAGCAGGAAGGCGACGACCGAGCCGACCGGGAAGCGAAACGCCGGGAAGCCGAAGGCGTAGACCTGGTACTGGCTCATGTCGCCGGGCACCGACGTGAAGTGCATCCAGCCGAAGACGAGCGGGAACGTGATCGCGAAGGCGAGCAGGCAGCCCCACATGATCAGGAGGTGGGCCGCGCCGCGCAGTAGGCCGCGCTTGAAGATGAATCGGTTGCCCGCGAAGTCGGTGGCGAGCCGCCCGGCGAGCCGCCCGGCGTTCCCCGGCAACAGGCGGCCCCGGAAGAACGTCTGCCAGCCGCGCCGCCAGTAGAGCGCGGTCGGCGGGCGCTGGAGCCACATCGCGTAGCGGTAGGTGACCCCGAACATGGCGAAAAGGGACGCGAAGGTGTAGGCGACCAGCGCCGCGTCGAAGTGCGCCAGATTGCGCGAGCCGACCACGATCAGCACCCCGAGGATCGCGGTGGTCGCCGCGCCCCAGACGGCGGCCCGGAGCGATTCGCGCCTCGTCGTCGATTGCGTCATCATGTCCATCCCACGGTCGTTATTTCGTTTTTCCGCCCACGCGCATTTCGAGCTGCAGGCCGCGCCGCCGCCGGTGCAGGCTGAGGTAGCCGAACCGCTCGGACGACCGCTCGACGGACCGCTCGCTCCCCTTGGGGATGAGCAGGGCGACGCCGGGGCGCACGTCGTGCGCGACGCCGTCCACGCGCACCACGCCTTCGCCCTCGACGCCGATCCAGACGACGTCCACTTCGTCGTTGCGGTGCGGGTCGATGCCCTTCTGCGCGCCCGACCACGACAGCAGCGTCAGGTCCAGGTCCTCGGACTCATGCGACCACTGTACCCCGGAATGTGCGGCATCACGCACGAGCGCCGCCATGTCGGCCTGCACGGGCGGCGGCGGGGTCGGGGCCGCGTTCCGCGCCGCGGGAGCCGCCTCGCCCGCCGGGCCGGTGCGCCCCCAGCCCTCCGGCGCGGCGGCCCGGCGCGTGAACCGGAGGCGGAACAGTTCCGGACCTTCCTCAAGGTAGTCCCACGCGAACTGCTCGCCGTAGATCATCTCCACCTGGCGGCGCAGCGGGATCGGGTTGTGATCGTTCAGGACGACCACGCTCTCGCCGACCGCGCGCCGGTCCAGCTCTTCGAAGATCAGCGGGTGCCGCTGCGGCTTGGGTATGGGCCGAACGTCGAGGACGACGGATTCGGCCCGGTCTGCCGATGCTACCGATTCGGACATGGTATGCGTTTTCCTTTCGCGGGATAGACGCCCCGTGCCGGGGCGCCTATCCCGCAGCCCCCGCCTGGAGCGCCGACAGGCAGGAGACTCCCGCGGCGAGCAGGCAGCCGAGCTTCAGCACCTCCAGCACGATGTAAATCACGTGGTGGGCCGAGCGCGGCGGCGTCTGCCCATCGAGCAGCAGCCCGACGCGGGAGTCGAGCACCGGCAGCAGCCACGCCGACTGCAGCAGCACGACCAGGGCGACCACCACCAGCGGCGGGACCCACGGGAAG
>DATLHN010000585.1:0-13731 GCA_035539875.1 Armatimonadaceae bacterium | reverse complement strand
CTCCTCGCCGTGGCGTCCGTCGCCTCCCTGGCGAATAGCCTCGCGGACGGCGTGGCGCTCGAGCGCCGCTGGATCGACACGGCCGGGCGGGAAGTGATCTGGGCGACGAACGGGTGGGCGCGCGAGGTCGCCGCCGCGCCCGCTCCGAACAATGTTCTGCGAGGCAAGGTCGAATACGACCGACGCTCGGTGACGCCGTGGTCGGGGTCCTCGAGCCGCTCCGGGGACCCCACCAGCGGCATGCCCGTCGGTGAGGTCGGCACGCGGCTTGTTATCGGTCTCTCCGCCGTGAGGCAGGCGGAAGCGGCCGCCAGGGAGCGACAGGACGCCGAACTCGGTGGTACGGTGCGTCAGGCGGCCGAGGCGCGGACGCCTGCTCAGTTCAACGCAGCGGGCGACGAGTACCAGAAGCGTCGCCTCCTCGATGAGGCTCTGCCACTGTTCGAGAAGGCCGCGACCCACCCGGACGCGACGCCCCGGGAGCGGGCGTACGCGCTCGCGAGCCGCATGGCCTGCTACAACGACAAGATGCACTACGTGTCCGCCCTGCGCGAGGCCAGGCGGGTCCTCGAGACGCCCGGTTGCCCGCCTGAGATCGCGCGGGTTACGCACGCGAAGCGGGTACAGTACGAGAACTACCTCAAGCATCACCGTTACCCGCCGTACAGCCTGTGAGCAAACCCTCACCGCGCGGCGGCGGGCGACAGTAGGGGGCTAACGTGCAGTATCGGACGTTCGGGAAGACGGGTTGGGAGGTGTCGGCCATCGGGATGGGCTGCTGGGCGATCGGCGGGAACGCCTGGGGGCCGACCGACGACAGCGACAGCCTGGCCGCGATCGAAGCGAGCCTGGACGCGGGCGTGAACCTGCTGGACACGGCCGACGCCTACGGGATCGGGCACAGCGAGGAGCTGATACGGCAGGCGCTCTCGGGCCGCGACCGCGAGAAGGTCTACATCGCCACGAAGTTCGGCAACTACGGGCGGATGCAGGGGCACCCGCTGCCGTTCACCAGCAAGTACCACGTCTTTCTCTGTTGCGACGCGTCCCTGCACCGGCTCGGCACGGACTACGTCGACCTGTACCAGTGCCACATCGGCAACCCGGACGATCCCAATATATTCCTGGACGCCTGCGACGAACTGGTTCAGAAGGGCAAGGTTCGCGCCTACGGCATCTCGACGAACAGCCTGGACGCGGTCAAGGCGTTCAACGCGCGCGGAACCTGCTCGGTCGTCCAGCTCGACTACTCGATCCTGAACCGCAAGCCCGAGGGCGACCTGCTGCCCTACTGCGCCGAGCACGGCATCGGGACGCTGATCCGCGGGCCGCTCGCCATGGGCAAGCTGTCGGGCAAAATGTCGCCGGAGACGACCTTTCCGGAGACCGACACGCGCCAGCGATGGGCCGCGACAGAGGAGAGCCGGGTCAAGTTCCGGCGCGACCTGGAAGCGGTCGAGCGCCTCCGCTTCCTGGCGGCCGACGACCGGACGATGGCGCAAGCCGCGCTCGCCTTCGTACTGGCGCAGCCCGGCGTCACCGTCGCCATTCCCGGCGCGAAGAATCCCGCGCAGGCGCTCGCCAACGCCGCCGCCGCGGAGCGGCCCCTTACGGCGGACGACCGGGCGCGCATAGACGCGGTCTGCCGGGAGTTCGGACTGGCGTAGGCGCTGCGCATTCGCTCACGCGCGGTCGGCCGCCCCGGTCCCTTTACGGGTAGGCTATCCGACTACACAATTGGGTACGATAAAGGGGGTTCCCACTCCGGGCCGAGTAGTGGCGGGTGTAAACGTGGCTTCCGGTGGCTTCGGAGACGCCGCCGAACGGACGCCGATCGCCGCCCGGCGCGCCGCCGCCGACTCTCAGTCCGTCCTTCCGCGTATCCCCTGTCACAGGGCGCGCTGTCGCGGGCGTTCCCTGAGTGGAATGACTCTACGAACTTGTGAATTAAGGAGCGACGAATGATGCTCGACCGAGAACGATTCCCGAACCTGTCGCGCAGGGGCTTCCTCGTGGGGGCCGCGGGTCTCGGGTTGTCCGCGGTCATCGCCGGGTGCGGCGCAAGCAGCGATGACGGTTTCGACGATGACGACGATTTCTTTGACTTTTCCGAAGGGACGTACCGCTACTTCCGGGAGAACGCCGACGGGCGCGGCAATGATGTCGCCGCCTCCGTGACCGTAGACGACATCGGTCAGGCCACCTTCTGGACGATCTTCACCAGCGGCGATGGCCTGTTCGATTTTGGCCAGGTATTTGTCGATAACGACGGCCGTTTCCAGCAGCAGCTGGACGGGGTTCGTACGGTCGGTCGGTTCCGGAGCAACTCCCGTGTGGAGGGGCGCACGGAGTACCTCGATAGCGGGGACGGCTTCGACTGGGACGCCACCTACACCGGGCAGATCGCTTCGAGCCGTCCTCCGAGCAGCGTGACCGGCTCTTACGAAGGGGGCGGGATCTTCCGGAACGTGGAAACCTACGCCCTCCTCGGTGTTTCCGACGACGGGAACGCCACCATATTCGTCGCCCTGACCTATCCGGATACCGGCGAGACCGAATCGTTCAACTTCGAAAGCGCGTCGTTCAATAATAACGGCAACGCCGAGGGCTACTTCCTCGATCTGTACGGCGACCGTTTCGCTGTCCGGGACGCCAGCGGCAGCGACGTCATTCTTCAGTTCCAGTTCGGCTCGCAGCCCCCGAGAGGGTTCAGCAGCGGCGAGGTACTTGACCTGCGCATGGAGCGCATGGACGATCGCAGCCGCTCTCGCGTGCCGCGGAGCGTCCCGCGCTCCGGTCCCGGCGTCAAGCGAGCCATGGAGGCGATGCGCCGACGCGCGAACGCCCGGAAGTAAACACCCGCGCGCCGCGTACCACGAAAAAGAGCGGACAGCCCCGGGCTGTCCGCTCTTTCCGTTTGATGACGGTTAGAATCCGAGACGGATGCCGCCTGCGAGTCCGGAGTAGGGCGTACCGATCATCAGGTTCGGAGCCGCACCGTATCCGAAACCGCCGAAGGTCGGATAGCCGACGACGGGAACTCCGTACCCGCCGAATCCGGTGTAGCCCATGTTAAACGCCGGATAGCCGTACCCCGAAAAGGTCGGAGGACCGATCATGATGGGCGGCGCGACGTTCTGGATAGGCGCGCTCATTAGCTGAGTCGTCGTACCCGGTATGCCGTAGGTCTGCGGCGTGTACCACCACGCCGGGTCGCTCGTCGGGTCGTAGACCGGCGGCGCCTGCGTGCCAGCTACCGTTTCGGTCGGCAGCACTTCCGTCGGCACCAGGATGGTTGCCTCGTTCGCCGCCCGTATCTGCGCGTCGTAATCCCGAAGCCCCTGCGCGCGCGCCGCGGCTGCCGCGCGCGCGTCGCCGCGGATCGTGAGCTTCACGGCCCGGGGCCGCTCCCACACCTTCGCCGTCTGCGCCTGGGCCGGATTTGCCCCCGCGATAATCGCCGTCGCCGCGACGGCTGCTGCTCCCATTGCGAAAATCGGTTTCGTGCTCATGGTCGATGACCTCTGCTTTCTAATCGTGTGCTCCTGTTATTTGTACGCACGTCCCGATTAGATGTTCCCGGTCTCCTCTGCCACCGAAACAAGATTGACTTCCCGCGCCAGCGCGCCGCTGAGCGAATGGCGCAGCCCGGCCAGTTCGGCGTCTTCGGCCGGGTCGCGCGGCCGAGCGGCGGAGACCCGGTAGTCCCCGATGACCCGCCCCGGCCGGGCGGACAGGAGGACGATGCGGTCGGAAAGGAGCAGCGCCTCGTCGAGCGAGTGGGTCACGAAAACGACGGTGCGCCCGCTGCCCTGCCATAGGGTCAGCAGCTCCTCCTGGAGAAGGGACCGGGTCTGAGCGTCGAGCGACCCGAACGGCTCGTCCATCAGCAGTACGTCCGGCTCCGTCGCGAGGGCGCGGGCGATGGCGGCGCGCTGGCGCATCCCGCCCGACAGTTCATGCGGGAAGGCGTTCGCGAACCGGGACAGGTGGACTCGACGGAGCAGGTCGGCGGCGCGCTCGTTGCGCTCTGTCCGCGATACGCCCTGCATCTCTAGCCCGAAGGCGACGTTATCGCGAATGCTGCGCCACGGGAACAGCGCGGCCTCCTGGAACACCATGCCGACGCGCCCTTCGACAGTGGTGCGACCGTCGGTCGGCGCGTCGAGACCGGCGAGCATCGCCAGGAGCGTCGACTTGCCGCAGCCGGAGGGGCCGAGCAGGGAGACGAACTCTCCCTGCGGTATCTCCAGAGAAACTCCCTGCAGCGCCGTGACGCCGTTCGCGTAGGTACGACCGACCCCGTCAAGAAGAATGGACACGCTCGCCTACGCCCCTTCGGTTCCCCAGCGCCGCGCCACCCAGAGCTCCACGGGAACGAAAAGCACGCGGTCTACCGCGAGCCCGATCACCAGGATGACGCCGATCATGCCCAGTACCATCGCCATGTCGTTCAGGTCGCGCCCCGTCGAAAGCAGGTGTCCGACGCCGACCTTCAGGGATTGGGAGAGAAGCTCGGCGGCCATGAGCGAGCGCCAGGCGAACGCCCAGCCCTGGCGCATCCCGGCGAGGTACGCCGGAAGTATGCCCGGCAGCAGGACGTGCCGCCACAGCGCCCAGCCGCGCGCGCCGAACACCTGCGCGGCGCGGGTCCACAGCGGCGGCAGCGAACGAACGCCCGATCGAACGGCCAGGGTGACCGCGAAGACCGCGCCCATGACGACGACGAACAGTACGGCCTTCTCGTTCAACCCGAACCAGATAAGGGCGAGCGGGAACCAGCAGATCGAGGGGAGCGATTGCAGGCCGACGATCATGCCGCCGAGCGTCTCGTCGAGCAGGCGGACGCGGGCGAGCGCCAGCCCGAGCGCGGTCCCGATCAACAGGGAGACGGCAAAGCCGAGGAGTACCCGACCGGCCGAGGTCAGCAGCGCCGGAAGGAGGGTGCCGTCACGGACGAAGTCGGCGAGGAACTGCGCCACCGAGCCGGGCGAGGGGAGCAGGTACGGCGGCCACACCTCCCGGTACGCCGCCAGCCACCACAGCCCGACGAGAAGGGCGTAGAACGCGAGGCGGCTAAAGCCTGCCGCCGCCGCGCCCGAATTCGTCGGGCTCGGCGGCAGCCAGCGCGCTGCGGCAGGTGCCCGCTGGGCGGCGGGCGACACGGTCGGTGTCGAGCGGATCATGGGGCGGCGGCGGCCTTCCCGGCACTCGCGGAGGTGCTGTCCCTTTCGCTGGGGTCCGCCCCCGCGGCTACCCGGGCGAGGGTCTCGTTCGCGAAAAGGCCCGCCAGCGCCGTTCGGTCTTCGCGCTGGTAGCCGAGGTCCTTGCTCCAGTCGGCGAAGGTCAAGACCGATTCGTCCAGCGGGTCGGAGGTGATTTCCGTCCGCGAAAGCGCGCGGACCAGGATGTCCTCCGGGAGCGCCTTGCCCTGGCTGAGCGCGGCGATCCGCGCGCCGATCACCTTGCGGGCGGCGTCCGGCTTCTCGTTGATCTCTCGAACCGACCGGGCGTGGGCCTTCAGGAACCGCTCGACCAAATCGGGATGCCTTTCCAGAAACTCCATGCGCGCGATGACGACCGCGGTCGAGAACCGCCGGTCGGGCCAGAGGTCGCGCTCGTCCACGACGACCCGCGCACCCGCCTCCTTCTCCAGGCGTGCCACCCACGGCTCGGGCACCCACGCGGCGTCGACGTTCTTTAGCCGGAACTGATTGAGGGTGTCCGCCGGGGCGTACTGGACGACGTCCACCGTCCCGCCCTTCTCGCGCGGCCTCAGACCGGCCTCGGAGAGCGCGTGCCGCAGCGAAATGTCCTGCGTTCCGCCGGTCTGTGGGACGGCGACGCGCTTCCCGTCCAGTCCCTTTACACCGTCGATCTCGACGCCCTGGCGGGCGACCAGCGCCGCGCCCCCGGAGGCGGCCCCCGCGATGATGCGCAGCGCGTCTCCCTTGCTCTTGAGGTAGCCGTTCAGTGCCGGGCCGGGGCCGATGTAACCCAGATCGACTTCCCCGGCGAACAGGGCTTCGATCTCCGCCGGTCCCGCGGAGAAGACCCTTTCCTCAAGCCGGGCGGCGTCCCCGAAGGCACCCCGAAAGGCACCGGTCCCAGTGCCGTACAGCGCGGCGGCGTGGGTGACGTTGGGGAAGAACGCGAGGCGGACCGCCACCGGAGCGCCCGGAGCCTTCGTGTTGTTCACGTCGGGCTTCGGCGCGCAACCGGCCGCCACCGTAAAGGCGACCGCCACCGCGCCAAGAAGCGCCCGCCCGCGGTTCAGGAATGTTCGCCTGTTCTGCATTGGGTGTTATTTAACTATCTCCGCGCGATTTTGTCAACTTTAATTTTCTCCATGGGCGCTAAACCGGACTGCGCCCGGATGGGGCTATTCTGTGAGAACTGATGGACGAGGAGACGATTAATCTGGTGAACCGGGTCCGGTGCGGGGACGCCGCGGCCTACGAACGGCTCGTTCGCCGGTTCCAGGACCGGACCGTGGCGTACGCACGATCGCTCCTGCGCGACGCCGCGGAGGCGGAGGACGCCGCCCAGGACGCCTTCGTGCTTCTCTGGCGCGAGATGCCCGCGCTGCGCGAGCCGGCGGCGTTCCCGTCGTTCCTCCGGCGGCTGGTCTTTAAGTGCGCCGACCGGATCCGCCGCAGGCCGGTCGTCCGTAGCATCTCCCTGGACGCCGCGGGCCACGCCGACGGCGTCGTGGCATTCGGACGCGCCGATCCGGCTCTGGAAGTGATCCGCGAAGACGACGCGCGGCGCGTCCGTGCCGCGGTCCACGCGCTCCCGCACCCGGAGCGGCAGGCGGCGCTGCTTTATTACTTCGGCGAGCATGACCTGGCCGAGATATCCGAGTTTCTGGGTGTTCCGCGAACGACGGTGAAGAACCGCCTGCACGCCGCGCGGAAGCGGCTGCGGAAGGAGCTATGGACGATGGCGGAAGAGACGATGCCGCGCGAAGCTCCCTCGCGCAACGAGATGTTCGTGCAGACTGTGCTGGTTCGAACGGTGGAGGAGTACCGGCGACAGCGGCAGGCCGACCCGCACGCCGCCGACCGCGGTCTGCTCCGAGAGGGGCGCGCGGCACTGGACGACGTGCTCGCGACGGACACACTGCTGGCCTGGGGTGATGCGCAAGCGGGTTTCCTGCTCTTGGAGCACCAGAACGATCGGAAGGCGCAGGGCGCCCTGCTCAGCCGGTACCTGGCTCAGCCACTGGACGAAAGTCAGCGGGCGTGGGCGCTGCTGCATCTGGCGAACGCGCAGGCGTGCGGAGGGGAGGCCGTGGGAGCCGTTCTGGCGCACGAGGCGCTGGAATTGTGGCTGCCAGGAAGGTCGCCACGGCTCTCGGCACACTGGCCATACTACCCGGCTGCCGCCGGGGAGGCGGGCAATTACTACGAGGGGACGGATCAGATAACCCTGCTCGCGCTGGGCAAATCCGCCGAATTCGCCTTTGCCTGGGTCCAGATATGGCGTAAGGGGGAGTACCTCGCGAAGGTGGAGGACGCGCTGGAACGCGTACCGCCGGAGAGCGACGGGACCCGGGAACTGCGCTTTTCGTGTCTGCGCATGGCGTGCTCCATCCTGGAGAAGACGCGAGAGTTTGAACGGGCGCGCCGGTGGGTGGAGCGAATGTACACGCTCGCCGGCGAAGTCACCGACGAGCACGAGCGCGGCCCCTGGTACGCAAAGGCGCTCGGCCACGACGTGCGGTTGTTTCAAAACGCCGGCGACCGGGATGCCATGAAGAGCAAGGCTGCCGAGACCGGCGATTACCTGGCACGGTTCGGTGCGGCCGACTGGGTCCGGGGCGAACGCCACAACCTGGCCTGCCAGTGCGCCGCGGCAGGGGATTATCCTGCCGCCCTCGAACTGTTCGAGCAGAACTCGGCCACCGGAGGTCAGGTGAACGGCTGGGGATGGCTCGTGTACGCCGCGAGCGTCTGGAAAGCGAGCGGGGACCGGGCGCGGACGGTCGCGCTGCTGCGCGAGGCCGCCGCCCGCGACGACCGCGACCTGACCCGGCAATTCGAGAGCGGGTCCGAGTTCGCGGGAATGATAGACGCCCCCGAATTCATGGCCGCACTGCGGCGCCCGGAGTGAAGGGGGAAGCCGCAGCCGCGGTCTTTCGATTGGTAAGCGCCGTCCGACGACCACCCGGGCGGTAGGGAGGACATATTGAAGCGTAACGTTCGCCAGTGGATGATTCGGACGGGGGCGACGGCGGTGGCATCGGTCGCGGCGGCGCTCTGCCTCTCATCTTGCGGGAGCGGCTCGGGAGACGCCGGTAACCCGACGTTCCGAGCATACCGCGAGTTGTGGGAGCGGACGCGGCCGACCGATTACCGGTACACGTTCGAGCGATCGGCTTTCGCGCCGCCGGAGACGCTGCGGAAGGTCGTGATCGTGGTTCGAGGGGGAAGGACGGTGTCAGTGACGCCCTTCGACGAAGGCGCTCCGATCGACCGCTCCGCCTACACTCCGTACGACACCATCGAGGAACTGTTCGATGTTCTGGAAGACGCCGACCGGAAGGGCGCGTACGAGATACTGACCGCGTTCGACATCGAGTACGGATACCCCGCTCAGGTCAGGATCGACTACAAACAGGAACTCGCGGACGACGAAAACGCCTTCCAGGTGACCGAACTGGAGCCGATGCCTTGAAAGCAGGAAAGCCCCCTCCCGGATTCCGGGAGGGGGCTTTCGCGCTCTAATACTTCGGTACCGTCGGGTCCACCTCGTCCGACCAGGCGAGGATGCCGCCCTTGAGGTTCAGGAGGTTTTTGAACCCCTGCTCGCGCAGCGTCTGGAGCGCCTGCGCGGAACGGACGCCCCCCTTACACTGGAGGACGTACTCGGCGTTCGGGTCGAGCTCCCGGGCGCGCTCGGCGACCGTCGCGAGCGGCACCAGCACCGAACCGGGAATGCGCGCGATGGCGTACTCGAACGGCTCGCGGACATCGATCAGGGTGAAGTCGTCGCCCTGGTCGAGCTTCTCCTTTAGCTCCTTCGGCGTGATCTCGGGGATGGCTTCGGTCGTCACGGCCGCCGCCTCGTTCCCGCGGCCAACGCCGCAGAACTCCTCGTAGTCGATCAGCTCCGTGACGGTCGGGTTCTCGCCGCAGATCGGGCACTCCGGGTCCTTGCGCAGCTTCAGCTCCTTGAACCGCATGTTCAGCGCGTCGTAGAGCACGAGACGACCTATCAGCGGCTCGCCGACGCCGAGGATCAGCTTGACCGCCTCGGTCGCCTGGATGCAGCCTATGGTGCCGGGCAGGACGCCCAGGACGCCGCCCTCCGCGCAGGAGGGGACGAGTCCGGGCGGCGGCGGCTCGGGGTACAGGCAGCGGTAGCACGGACCCTTCTCCGCCCAGAACACCGTCGCCTGACCCTCGAACCGGAAGATCGACCCGTAGACGTTCGGCTTGCCCAGGAGGACGCAGGCGTCGTTTACCAGGTAGCGCGTCGGGAAGTTGTCCGTACCGTCGATGATGATGTCGTAGTTGGCGAAAAGCTCCAGGGCGTTCGCGCTCGTCACCATCGTCTCGTGCGTCTCGACCACGATGTCCGGGTTCAGGTCCGAAAGCGTCTCGACCGCGGACTGGATCTTCGCCTTGCCGACGTCCTTCGTGCCGTGGATGATCTGCCGCTGGAGGTTGCTGAAGTCCACCACGTCGAAGTCGACGAGCCCGATGCGCCCGATGCCCGCCGCGGCGAGGTAGAGGGCGAGGGGAGCCCCCAGCCCGCCGGTGCCGATCAGGAGGACCGAAGCGGCCTTGAGTCGCTTCTGCCCTTCGAGGCCGACCTCGGGGAGGATCAGGTGGCGGGAATAGCGCTGGTACTCGTTCGGGGAGAGCTCCACGTTCTGGGCGTCGTCCAGTTGGATGGCCACACTACTGCTTGCTGCCAAGGTTCTCTTTCTCCGTTTCGCCGCGGTCACGCGGCGGCATTGCTGCTGCTGCCGATGGGTTCGGCGTCAAATCCCGTGTAGTCGTCGCGGAGGACCCAGGAAGTCATTTCGTCCGCCGTGCCGCGCGGGTCACCACCGCGCACCGAAAGGATGACGTATGAGTATCCCGGGAATACCTCCTGCGCAAGGGCGAGGTCGTACCCGCTCGGCCGCGCGGGGTGGTCCGGGTGGGTGTGGTAGAACCCCAGGACCGATTCGCCGCGCTCGCGCGCCGCCTTGTCCTCCCGGTAGTACTCCTCCGCCGGAATCTTGAACCGCCGACGCCGCCCGACCGTGGCGAAGTCCGCCGGGCCGGTCGCCGCGAACTCGGCCTCTCCCGAATCGTCCCAGGTATTCTCAATGGGCACGAGCCGGGTGACGGTTTTCTCATCGCCCTGTGCCGTCCCGATCAGAAAGCCGCAGATCTCCTCCGGGTAACCCCGCTCGCCGTGCGCCTCCAACTCTCGCCGCTGCTCGTCGCTCAGGATCAGCATCGCGCTCAGTCTTCGTCCCAGAACCGCTCGGAGAGGTACTTGTCCGCGCCGTCGCACAGGATTGTGACGATCACGCCCTCCGAAAGCGTGCGCGCGACTTCGAGGGCGGTCGCGACCGCCGCTCCCGCGGAGACGCCGACGAACAGTCCCTCTTCACGCGCCAGTCGCTTGACCATCGCATACGCCTCTTCCGTCGCCGCTGTCATCTCCCGGTCGGGCAGGGTGGCGTCCCAGATGCCCGGCACGATGGCCGTCTCCAGGTACTTCATCCCTTCCAGGCCGTGATACGGCGCGTCCGGCTGAAAGGCGATACATTCGACGGCCGGATTGAGTTCCTTCAGGCGGCGCGTCGTCCCTACGAAGGTTCCGGTGGTGCCGAGCCCCGCGACGAAGTGCGTGATGCGCCCCTCGGTCTGCTCCCACACCTCGTTCGCGGTCGTCTGGTAGTGCGCCCGCCAGTTCGCGTCGTTGTTGTACTGGTCGGGATAGAAGTAGCGGTCGGGGTCGGCCGCGACTATCTCGCGGACCTTGCGCTGCGCCCCGTCGGTTCCTTCGAGCGGGCTGGTGAGGATTACTGCCGCGCCGTACGCCTTGAGCATGCGCTTGCGCTCGGGCGAGGCGTTTTCCGGGAGGCAGATGGTCACGGGGTAGCCGAGGGCCGCGCCGATCCAGGCGTACGCGATGCCGGTGTTGCCCGACGACGCGTCGATGATCGTCTTGCCCGGCTTCAGCAGACCGCGCCGCTCGCCGTCCCGGATCATCGAAAGGGCGGGGCGGTCCTTGACCGAACCGCCCGGGTTGAAGAACTCGGCTTTGCCGTACACGGCAACGCCGGTCGGCAGGTCCGCCGTAATGTTCTTGATGCGTACCAGCGGCGTCCGTCCGACGAGTTCTTCTATGTCCACGGCCCCGGCGACGGGGCCGCACGGGGTACGGTTGCGGGAAAGATTCACCGGCAGGGTCTCCATTGTCCTTATTTCCGATTGAGAAATGCTACAAGGAAGATACCCCTGCCGACCGGGAAAGTCAACGTGATATTTCTCCGGCCTCAGGAGGAAAGCAGGTTGACGGGGGTGAATAACACGCGATTGCGATTTTGAGATTTTTTTTGCGTGCGGGAACAAGTTCGGGACCGCGGGCGTAATATGGGTAGCGCATGTCCTCCTTTTCACTGTCCATCCACATGATGGAGCCTGGTTCTCTCCAAGAGAGCCAGGCAAATTTTTTTGTCTGCCCGAAGCAGCCAGTCGTGCATCGTCCGCGACCGGAGGGCGGGGGGCGGACGGCAGCGAACCTACCGTCATGACCGAAGTTACCTCCCCGGGCTGCTACGCGCGCCTCGACGGCTCTCTCCTCACCGTCGGAACCGAAAGTATCGAGCGGCGCTGGCGGATCGGTCCGGCCGGGGGACTGCGCAGTGAGTCGGTGGCCCACAGAACGTCGGGCAGGGAGTGGATAGCGGCGGCGAGCGGTGACAGCGGCCCGGCTACGGGCGCTGCGGCACCTGAGGCGACCCTCGCTGAGGTAGTCGGCAGTGAAACCGGCGTCGGGGAACGGGGACTGGAAGTCGTCGTCACGGGGCCGGGATGGCAGTACCAACTTCGGATTTATCCCGCCGTGGCCGCCGTCGTGCTGCGGCGCGGCACGGGCATTTCCGCTCCCTCCGTCGCCGCCGCGCAGGCGGACGGCGTCTCCGGCACCGGCATCGAGTCGGACGAGGCCCGTAAGCCCGCCGACTCCGCGAGCGCCGCCGATCCGGGCTCAGCCCTAGACACGCTCGCCCTCGCGCCGCAGCACCTTCGTCTGACTAAGGTTCTGCTGATGGACCGGACCGACGTCCATAATGAGCTTGTTTCCGAGCGGGAATGGCTCCTGCACCCGTCGGAAAGCCGCCTGACCCTGTCGGGAGGGATTCTGTACGTCGAGGACCCGCTGACGGGCGACGGGTTGGCCCTACTGAAACTCGCCCCGCTGCCGCACGCACGCCCGAACCCGCTTGCCGCGGACTTCGAGGTGCGTTCGAGGGAGCGGACGATCGGAGTTCTGGAACCGGAGGACTACGCCGTCGCGGCCGTGGCCTACTCCGGCGGCAACAGGGGGCGCGTCGCGGCGCTCCAGCAGTTCCAGCGCTGCCTGCGGCGGGTCGAGCCCGGACGCGACGGCGTCTTTCTTTCGAACACGTGGGGCGACCGGAACCGCGACCAGCGGATCAGCGAGACCTTCCTCCGCGGGGAGATCGAGGCGGGCGCGCGGCTCGGCGTTGAGGTCGTGCAGATCGACGACGGCTGGCAGCGCGGCACGACCGCGAACTCCGCCGAGGCTAAGGCGCGGGGCGGCGTCTGGGAAGGATTTTACGCGGCGGACCCGGATTTCTGGACGCCGCACCCGGCGCGGCTGCCGAACGGCCTGGAGCCTCTGGTGGCGTCGGCGAAGGAGCGGGGGCTTCGCCTCGGACTCTGGTTCGCGCCGGACTCCACGGACGACTTCGCGCAATGGGAGCGGGACGCGGCGACGCTCCTTGGCCTGCACCGGAGGCATGGCATCGACCACTACAAGATCGACGGCGTGAAGATGCGGACGAAGGCGGGCGAGCGCAATCTTCGTCGCCTCTTCGACCGGGCGCTGGCGGAGTCGGGCGGGCGCATGGTCTTCGACCTCGACGTCACGGCGGAGGTGCGCCCCGGCTACTTCGGCATGCCGGACGTCGGCCCGCTCTTCGTCGAGAACCGGTACACCGACTTCCACCGCTACTGGCCGCACCAGACCCTGCGCAACCTCTGGAAGCTGGCGCACCACCTCGACCCCGTTCGCCTGCGCATGGAGTTTCTGAACCACGCGCGTAACGAAGATCAGTATGAAGGCGACCCGCTCGCCCCCGCCGCGTTTCTTCCCGATTACCTCTTCGCGACGGTTATGATGGCTTCGCCGCTGGGCTGGTTCGAGGTGCAAAACCTCCCGGATAGCTACTTCGCCCGCGCCGCGCCGCTCATCGAAACCTGGAAGCGCCACCGGGTCGCGCTCCACGGCGGCGACATATACCCGATCGGCTCCGCGCCCGACGGCGTCGCGTGGACCGGGTTCGCTTCCGTCGCGTCTGACGGCAGTAGCGCTTACGTCCTCGCCTTCCGCGGCTGGAACGACCCCGACGACGACCAGTGGCTGATCGAGGTCCCGGCCTTCACCTGGAGCGACTGGGGCACCCGCATCGAGGTGCTCGGAGGCCGTGGGACGCTGGGACAGTTCGAAGAGGGTGCGGTCGTCGCCGAAATCCCG
>DATLHN010000584.1:0-23305 GCA_035539875.1 Armatimonadaceae bacterium | reverse complement strand
TTCGGCACTAACGCCCTCGGGAACGCGAACCTGGTCGGGATGCAGTCGATGTACTGGTTCAACCGGGGCTACCGCTGCCACCCGATGCCCAACTTCCTGGAAGCGTTCAAGATGGCGGAGGGGCGCGACATGCCGTTCGCGCGCCTGATCGGGGTGTTCGTCCTCGCCTGCGTCGCCTCGCTCTTCGCGACCTACGCGGCGAACTACTACGTCACGTACTCGGCCGGGGCGGGCGCGAAGGCCGTTGGGTACAAGCAGTGGGTCGGGCAGGAGGCGTTCGGGCAGCTTGCGAACTGGATCAAATTGGGACAGGCCCCCGGCGCGGTGAACTTCTGGTTCTTCGCGGGGGGGCTGGTGGTCACCGGCGTCCTCGCCCTGCTGCGCTCCTCGTTCCTCTGGTGGCCGCTCCACCCGACCGGGTTCGCGCTCGGCATCTCCTACGCCATGAACTACTTCTGGATGCCGGTGCTGATCGCCTGGGGCGCGAAGGCGCTGATGATCCGCTACGGCGGCATGACCGCGCACCGGCGGGCGATCCCTTTCTTCCTGGGGCTGATCCTCGGGGACTTCACGATCGGGGCGCTCTGGTCGCTGCTCGGCCTCGCGCTGGGCCAGGCGACCTACAAGATCTACATCTGAACGGGGTCGGTGCGCGGGGTTTGCTTGCGCATCACGAAGTGCGGGCCGACGTCGAGCACCTCGAACTGGTGTCCCTCGACCTGCCAGCCGAGCCGGGAGTAGAAGCCCACGGCTTTCAGGCGCGCGTTGCACCACAGCTCCGGGTACCCGCGCTCCGCGGACACCTGCTCCGCGTAGCGGACGATGGCCGCGCCGACGCCCTTACCCTGCTGGTCGGCGTCCACGGCCATTCCGCGAAGCTGGAGCGTGCCGTCCTCGCGGGCGAAGAGCGACGCGATCCCGACCAAACGTTCGCCGTCGAACGCCCCGACGTGGAGCGTCGTGGGCAGTTCGTCCCCGGCGTAGAGCGCCTTGCCCTCCGGCAGCCCGGCGTACAGGATGCGCCGCCGCAGGTCGCGCAGCGCTTCCTGCTCGTCGGGCAGGCGCAGGTGGCGCAGGGTCAGGTCGGACATGGTTCTTCGTTGTTATCCGGCGGCCATCGGGAGGGCGACGCGCGGGCGCTCCGGCACGAGGGCGGAGGAGTCTTCGCGCTCGATCACGTTGTAGAGCGGGTCGCGCTCGACCGGGTCGCGCCCGGCCTCGACGATCATCCCGACGAGCCGCTGCTGCGTGAGCTGCTGGGCGGCGTTCTCCTCGGCGATCTCGTGCGTGATCTCGTACTCGACCACGGTACCGTCGATGTCGTCCGCGCCGTACCACTGGGCGGCCTGCGCGACCGGCGGCGTGATCATCATCCAGAAGCCCTTGACGTGCGGGAAGTTGTCCAGCATCAGCCGCCCGATGGCGATGGCCTTCAGGTCCAGGTAGCCCGTCGTCGGCGGGATGTGCTCCAGCTTCGTGCCCTTGCTGGAGAAGGCAAGCGGGATGAACGTCAGGAAGCCGCCCGTCTCGTCCTGCGCCTCCCGCAGCTTCATCAGGTGGATGACCCGCTCCTCCAGCGTCTCGATGTGGCCGTAGAGCATGGTGGCGTTCGAGTGGAGGCCGACGCGGTGCGCGGTCTTGGAGGTTTCCAGCCACTCGTCCGCCGTCTCCTTGCGCTCGAAGATGGCGTCGTGCACGCGGTCGGTCAGGATCTCCGCGCCGCCGCCGGGCAGGCTGGAAAGGCCGTGCGCCTTCAGCTCGAGCAGCACCTCCTCCATCGGCTTCTTCGCCAGCTTCTGGATCTGGAGCAGTTCCACCATCGTGAACGACTTGATGTGCGCCTCGGGGCGGGTCGCCTTCACCGTGTCGAGCAGGTCGAGGTAGTACTGGTAGCCGAGCTTGGGGTAGATGCCCGCGACCATGTGGATCTCGGTCACGGGGATATGCCGGGTACGCTCCAGCTTCCGCCGCACGTCGTCCATGCTCATGACGTACGGCGCGGGCCCGCCCTTCTGGGCGTAGAACGAGCAGAACTTACACCCCTTGTTGCAGATGTTGGTGTAGTTGATGTGCTGGTTGCGCACATAGTACGTCTTGTTGCCGTTCTTCGCCTCGCGGACCAGGTTGGCGAGCGCGCCGATGGCGTTCAGGTCGTCGCTCCGCCACAGGCGCAGGCCGTCGTCGAACGACAGACGCCTGCCCTCCATGACCTTCTCGTAGACGTCCGACAGAGGCCCCGCCTGGAGGTAACGATGGGTCAGCGAGGAGTTCGCCGTGACAGAAGGTGCGCCCGAGGTGATGCCGTTCATGCCCGTATCCAGCCCGTTTCTAACGTTTAACCCTTGCTCTCCCGGCAGGGCCGAGATTGTACCATTGTTCACAATGTACCCCCCGCCCCCCGCGATGTCAAGCGGTGGACGGCGGGGCGCCGTAGAGGAGGCACGCCCGGTCGCGCCCCGCGGCGCAGAGAGCGTCCGCCGCCGCCCCGTACCCCGCATCCGGCCAGGCGCGCGACGCGCGCAGCAGGTGCGGCAACAGGAGCGATTCCGCGTCGAACGGCGCGATCTGCGGGTACGGCCACGCGGTGCGGCGGGCCAGGAGGAAGTCCAGCGCCCGCTGCGGCAGCGGGCAGTCTCCGTCGCCGACATTCCAGAGGTCGATGCCGACCGGGGCCGCCAGCGCCGCCAGGTCCATCAGGCCGTGCAGGTTCATGGCGCTGTAGTGGAACGAGCGGGTGCGTGCCAGTTCGTGCGGCTGCGCGCCGTCGTCCGCGACGTGCGCCCGGACGCGCCGCTCCGCCGCCGCGGACAGAATCTCCCGCGCGGCCGATTCCCGGCCCGTGTGGAAAGCGTAGTAGGCGACCTGCACGTCGTACCAGGTTCCGTGGTTGTTGTGCTGCGCGGCCTCGCCCCGCCCCTTCTCGCTCGTAAGGAGCCAGTCGAGGAAAGCCGCGAACCAGTCGCGGATGCCCGTCCGGTCGTCGTCGCCCCAGGCATTGGGAAACTCGTCGAGCAGCGCGACCGCGTCCAGCATCTCCGGCAGGAGGTGGGTGTCGATGATGCCGATGTCGCGCCCCTCGCAGACGCCGGGTATGGCCTGCCCGTACTCCAGGTGCGGGTTCATGCGCGTCTCCGGGTCGAGGAACCAGGTGCGCAGGTGCCGGGCGGCGTGCGCCGCGAACCGCTCCTCGCCGGAGACGTACGCCGCCAGGCAGAGCGTTCCCACGGCCCTCTCCATCCGCTTGAGGCGGGCGCTGTCGTCGCCGTGGCGGTCCGGGTTCACCTCGCCGTCGCGGCGGACGTAGGGCAGGCCGGAGGCGGTGTCCGGGTTCGGCCACCAGTACGGCCCCGTGCTCTGGTAGTCGTGGGGGTCGCCGCTCGGCGGAAGCGCGGACTTGCGCGTCACCGACTCGGCGGTGGTCTGCAGGGCCGCTTCCGCGTCCGAGAGCAGATCCGCGACGGCGGCGCTCCGGCCGTCGCCAACCGAACGTTGCCGGTACGAAGACAGTCGGTAGGGGCTCCAGAGGCGCACGGCGGGAAGTGGCACAGACGTGGGCGTCATGGCCGGAGTCATCTCCCGAGCAGGGCGAGAAGGACCAGGACGACGAGCAGCACCAGGATCGCGAGGAAGCGCCAGAAGGCCGCGCCCGGGGGCGAGACGTCCCCCGGCCGTTCGCGCTGCCGCTGCGCCACGACCGACGCCGCCGTCGCCGCGCCGGGTGCGTCGGCGGCGGGGGCGCGGAGCAGCGCCCGGCGGGTCTCCTCCAGGGTCGGGCCGTGGGCCCGGAAGACTGCCCCCGCCGCCCCGGCGTCGGCCGCCATCAGCCCGAGCAGCAAGTGCTCCGGGCCGACGAACTTCGCGCGCACGCGCTCCGCCTCGGACTGCGCGAGTTTGAGGGCCTGCGCGCTCCGCGGGTCGAGCCGGAGGGGCGCGCCGTCCCGGCCCGGGCCGGGCACGAGCAGCCGGCGGGTCTCCTCGGCGATCTCGTCCGGGGACGTTCCCATCTCCTCCAGGAGGCGCCGCGCGCCCGAGTTCTCGTCGCGCAGCACACCGAGCAGCAGGTGCTCCGGCTGAACGCGGTTCTCGCCGCGCCGGTCGGCCTCCTCCTGCGCCGCGAACAGCGCCCGCCTCCCCTGCTCCGTAAGCTGCCGCCACATTGCCGCGCCGCCCTTCTTCCGCACGTGCGCGCGCGTGTTACCCGCGCTCGCGCTCGCCGCGCCAGCGGACCATTCCGCCGCGCATGTTCGCCACGTCCGCGAAATCGTGATGGATCAGAAGCTCCGCCGCCGCCTCGGAGCGGACGCCGTGCTCGCAAATGCAGATGGTGGGCCGGGCCGGGTCGAGTTCGGGAAGACGGCAGGACAACTCCTGGATGGGGATCAACACCGCGCCCGGGATCCTATGACAGACGTACTCGCGCGGCGTCCTCACGTCCAGCAGAAACACCGCCGGGTCTGCTCTCAGCGTCTCCTCGACCTCTTCGGGCGTCAAATCCTTGTATTCCATTGCGGCCTATTGCGCTCCCTCTGCGGCGGGCGACGGCGGCGTTAATGCGCCCCAGTAGCCGTGCCCGAGGTACCCGCCGAGGTAGCCGGCGTACCCGATCCCGCTCACCATTAATACGGCAAGTATCAGGTATACCGCAAGAGCCTTTTTGTTAAGACTGTCCTTAGCCGCCGCCCGCCAGAGCGCGAGGAAGATCAGCAGCGAGCCCGCGACCAGTGAAACGTTGCGATGGTTCATCACCGTGGTGACGTCCCCCATCGCCTCCACGTTCGCCAGGCCCTTGGCGTCGGCGTATATGTAGTACAGGCCCGACGCGATGGCGGGCACGCAGGCGATCGCCGCGCCCATCACCAGCCAGAAGCCGACCGTGCGCCAGACGTCCTTCTTGAAGAGGACGGCGCCCAGGTCGAACGCCAGGCTGGCGATGGCGAGCGCGATGGGAAAGTGCGTGGTCGCGCCGTGCAGGTGCTGCCAGAGGCCGATCGGGTCTTCGTTCATCGTGCTGGTTTCTCCGGGGCCGGCCCCGCTGTCGTGCTCTCGGGCGGAGCGCGCGCGCACGACAGCGGCGCACTGTGAATGCCCGACTGCCCTGCTTGACCGTTTAAGATGACAGTCGGGTTTCGTTGGTTTCAGGTTTGGGACGCGATTTCGCGCGGGAAGTTCGGCGCGGTGCGTCCTCCGCGACCGCCACCACCGCGGCAGCGGGTTCCTGCTGCTCCGGCGCGACCACGCCCGCCGTCACGTTCCAGACCGAGGCGCGCGCGACCGCCTCCTCCGGAAGCGCCCCGAGGTCGGTCGTCGTCAGAAAAGTCTGGCCGCCCGAGAGGGCGAGGGCGAATATCTGCGCCCGCCGCCGCTCGTCGAGGTCCGAGAGGACGTCGTCCAGCAGGACGACCGGCGGTTCCCCGACCATCTCCTCGATCAGGCGGCGCTCGGCGAGCCTGAGGGAAAGGGCGACGGTGCGCTGCTGCCCCTGCGAGCCGAACGTCCGGGCGTCCACCGCGGTCCCGGCCGATTCTCCGACCCGGAAGACCAGGTCGTCGCGCTGCGGCCCGAGCAGGGTAGAGCCGCGCTGCATCTCGTCGCGGCGCAGCGCGGCGAGGGCGCGGTCGAAGGCGGCGCTCACCTCCTCCGCCGTCACCGCGTCGCCGAGGCCGAAGGAGGGGGCGTACTCCACTACCAGCGTCTCGCGCCCGTCCGTAAGCGCCTGGTGCACCTCGCCCGCGTGCGCGGCGAGTTTGTCCAGGTACGCGCGCCGGCGCTCCATGAGTTTGGCGCCGTGGCGGACGATCTGCTCGGTCCAGGCGTCGAGCGAGGCGCTGTCGGCGTGCCCGAACCGGACGTCCTTGAGCAGGCGGTTGCGCTGCTCCAGCGCGCGGCGGTACGCCCCGAGGGCGAGGACGTAGGCGGGGGAGACCTGCGCGATCTCGTAGTTGAGGAAGCGGCGGCGCTCCTCCGGTTCCCCCCGCACGATGTCGAGGTCCACCGAGGAGAACAGGACGGCGTTCAGACTGCCGATGAGGTCGGTGACGCGGCTCTGGCGGGCGTGATTTATCTTCACGAGCTTGCGCTCGACCCCGATACCGGCCGCGCCCGGCGCGCCCACCGCCATCTCCAGGGCGACGTCGCCGCTCGTTTCGCGCGCGACCTCGGCGACCACGCGGCAGACGTCCGCGCCGAAACGCACCATGTCGGCGTCGCGCCCGGCACGCATCGACTTGGTGGTGGCGAGGACGTAGAGGGATTCGAGCAGATTGGACTTGCCCTGCGCGTTGGGACCGACGAGGATGTTGAGCCCGGGGCCGGGCTCGAAATGGAGCGAGGAGTAGTTGCGGAAGTCGGACAGTTCGAGTCGGATAACGCGCATAGCAACAGGGGACTGCGGCCCGGGGCGGCTACGCGGCAAGTGTACCCCGGCGGCGTGGGGCCGTCAAGGCGGCGGCCCGTCACGCGGCAGGGGCGCAGATGGCGGCGGAGTGGTCGCGCCGCGCGCGCGCCCTACCGAGGCTCGCTGAGGATGGCCGTCAGGACCAGCGCGGCGCGGCAGCCGGCTGCTACCATCACCGTCACGGCGATCAATCCCAGCAGGGGGGTGAGGAGCGCGTCGCGCGCGTCCGTGGTCGCCAGTGCGTTCAGCAGGCAGGCACAGAAGAGCACCACCGCGAGCGGTGCGACGAGCGCCGTGCGCGGCGTACGGTGCTGCGACTGGCGGCGCACCAGGACGACCTCGCGCGGGCGGACGCGGCGGACGGCGGTGCGGCGAACGAGTCGGGTCTTCATTGATCCACCTCGTGTTTGTGCTTCGGTCATGTAGCGATCCCCTTGCTTCCTACGTTCCTATTTATCCACGGGACGGGAGCAATAAACGTGCCAGCGAAAACCGGAACGAAACCCGTCTCACTGGCGAGCCGTCTCTCTGTGAGAGACATTATCCCTCACGACGCCGCCCCCCTGCAATGTTTACCAGGTCACAGAGCAGACAACCTCCCGCGCCCATGCGGGAGGTTTGCCGTTAGTTCTCCTTGTAGTGGCGGGCGACGATCGCCTTGGCGAGCAGTTCCATCCCCTGCGCCTCGTCCGGTCGGCCGGTGTTGCGATACAGGTCGCCGTAGCAGGAAAGGGTGACGATCGAATAGAGGTCGTCCTGGTTGGTCGTCCGCTGCCAGACGGAAACGGCGCGCTCCAGGAGCGGCTCGGCGTCGGCGTAACGCTTCTCCTCGATGTAAACGCTGGCGATGTGGGTCAGGCAGCGCGCGACTTCGGGCGAGCCCACCCCGCACGTAGCCTCCCAGATGCGGAGGGCGCGACGGTGCAGGTCGCACGCTTCGTCGATCTTGCCGCGGGCCTTGCGCACCAGTGCAAGGTCATCGAGCGAGCGCGCGACGGACGGGTGCATCTCCCCGAAAATGGCCTCGCGCAGGGCGAGAGCGCGGCTTCGGGCGTCGTCCGCTTCGTCGTACTGACCGACCCTGATGTGCAGCTCCGCCAGCTCGCCCATCAGACGCGGCAGGTCCTCGTTGCGCGCCGCGGACGGCTGCCTCTCCATCAGCGAGATCGCGCGGCGCAGCAGGGGTATGGCGTCCTCCACTTTCTCCTGGAGGCCGTACACCGCCGCGAGCTTCGCGAGAAGGCGCGCCGTCTCCGGGTGCTCCTCGCCGTTGCGCCAGACGCTTTCATTCATCGCCCGCTCCGTACGCTCACTGAGCGGGCCGTAATCTCCCGAACGCGCGGCGGCTACTACTTCCCTTTGCTGCCGCCACTCTCTCCAGCGTGCCGTCCAATCCCCAATAGTGGTGATAAGCATCACTGTCTCACTGCTTCCCTGCAGATTCGTGCGTCGAAATCCTTACAACTACGCGCTATCTGCTTTGAATATGGCTCATTGTACTGTTGATGTGGGAAACGGCGACGAGGGGAAAATGCAAAACCCGCATTTCTACCAATGAAGAGAACCAAAACCACGCAAAGCGGCGCATGCTTAGCGCCAGGTGGCCGTTCGGTAGATGCCTTCGACCAGTTCGACAACGGGAATTGCCGTGACGGCGTCATAGAGGTCCTGCGCGGAATCGGCCCCGAACGAGCGTCCGGAGCGCAGGGCGGCGACGAACGCCGCGTCCGGGAGCAGGGTGCGGAAGCTGGCGGGATCGCCGGTTTCCGACGGGCCGCCGTCGGGTCGGAGGTAGAGGTCGAACGGGTGGTCCTCGCGCATCGTCCAGCCCGCGGTCCCGCGCTCGCCGAAGAGTTCGATGCGCTCCACCGTCTCGGTGGCGTCGCCGATCAGAGCGAGGTCCGCCCGCACCCCGTTGGAGAAGGTCAGGCGCACGAACGCCCGTATGTCCACGTCGGCGTCTCCCCCGCCGCGGACCAGGTCCGCGTACGTCGCGAGTACCGGCGCGTCCACGAGGCGCAGCAGCAGGTCGATCATCGAGGCTCCGGCGTCGAGCAGGAAGCCGCCGCCGTCGGTGCTGTGCATCCGCCACGTATGCAGATACCGGTCGCGCCAGGGCTGGGCGCGCGTCACCAGGATGTGCGTGAGCGGGCCGATGCGCGAGGCCGCGTACTGGAGGAAGCGGGCGTGACCCCGACTGCGGCGTGTGTAGGAGACGAACAGCGCGAGGCCCCGCTCGCGCGCCTGGTTCACCAGTTCCTCGGCTTCGGAGGCGCGGACGACGAAAGGCTTTTCGCACAGAATGTGCGCCCCGGCGCTCAGCGCGGCCCGGATCTGCTGCGCGTGCTTCGCGTGCGGCGTGCACAGGATGACCGCGTCCACCAGTCCGGCGGCGAGCATGTCCTGTTCGGTGCGGAAGAGGCGCGGGCGGGGCGATATGCGGCCCGCCATGCGCGACAGCGCCTCCGCGTCCGGATCGCAGATAGCGGTGATGGTGACGGGTTCCGCCTGGAGTCGCTCCCGGTGGACTTCGCCGACTTTGCCGCAGCCGACCAGTCCCAGGCGCAGCGGGGCGCCGCCGGAGGGTCCGGTCGCGAACGTGGGGCTGGGGGAGACCAGGGAAGGCATTACGGGAAGTTATTCGCTCCGGTGCTCCGGCATTCCTGCGGCGGAATCCCCTTCGCGGCGCACGGGGCGCTGCAACGTTCCGGGCGGAACCGGTGTCTGCATACCAACATGGACGCTATACGCGGGATACTGCTCACCCTGCGAACGCCGCGGCTCTGGCCGTACTGCGTCGCCCCGATGCTGGCGGCGATGCTCGTCTACGTGCTGCTTGGCGTCGCGGGTTTCTTCCTCGTCGTGCCGCACCTGCCGGACTGGCTGGGCCGCTTCGGCATCGGCGGGGCCTGGGCGACCGGCGCGGAGGTCGTCGCCGTCCTCCTCTACCTGCTCCTGTTCCCCTTCTTCTTCACCGTCATCGCGAGCGGCTTCATCGGCCTGGCGTTCGACCCGCTCTCGCGGGCGGTCGAAGCGGTGGAGAGCGGCGCGGAGAAGGGTCGTCTGGCCGCCGCGCCGCTGACTCTCGGCCAGACGCTCGGCGACTCGCTGGCCCGGCTGGCGCTCAACGGGGCGCTCGGCATCTCCGCGCTCCTGCTGGGCCTCTGGCTCGGCCCGGTACCGGGCGTCCTCGCTGCCGCGACCATCGGCCTGCTCGACTACTCGTCCCCCGCGTACCTGCGCCGGGGCCACACCCTCGGCTCGCAGTGGGCACGCCTGCGGAGGCGGCTTGACGGCGGCGCGCTCGGCTTCGCGCTGGTCGCGGGCGTCCTCTCCCTGGTGCCGTTCGTCGGCCTGCTGCTCGCCCCCGGCCTGATCGCGGGCGGCACCCTACTCACGCGCCGCCTGGAGGGGGAGCTGCCGCAGGGTCCGTCGTCGTAGGTGCGGCGGCAGTCGGAGACACGGGCTTTTCGAAGACCTTTTCCTCCACCGGCACGTCCACCTCGACGCCCGTCAGCGTGAGGGCGAGGAGGTCCACGCCGTTCTGCCTCACGGTCAGTGCCGTCGGGAGCTGCACCCCCGAGACGGCCTTGTAACCGCCGAGCAGGGTCACGATGTCGTTCTTCCCCGCCTTCGTCCGCACGCGGCGTATCAGCGAGGTGTCCGCATCGACGTACACTTCGCTGGTCGCCCCGCCCGCGCCGCGTATCTCGAACGCCTTGAGCGCCTTCGCGTCCGGGATCACGACGGCCGGATCGACGCGCAGGGACCGTACCAGGTCTCCCCCGACGGCCCCGCGCAGGACGGCGGTCGGGTCGGCGAACGGCGTCTCCGCGGACGGCAGGTCCGATGCGCTTCCCTCGCCGAGCCGGTACCACGCCTTCTTGCCGCCGCCCGGCGCGCCGAAGCTCAGCCTCCCGAACACCGATTCGGCGTCCAGTCGGCTCCGGCCCGGCGCGGCGGTAAGCAGCGTGACCGTGTCGAGCGGAAGCTTGAACCCGCCCTGGTTCTCGGGAGCGGTCAGTTCCCCCTTGCCGGTCACCCTCAGGGACTTCATCTTGAGGAACGCCTCGCCGCCGTGGGCCTTTATCGCGCTCTCAAGCAGCGCCTTCCCTTCCGCAGCCTCCTCGGGCGTCGGTGACGCGGGCGCGGCCGGGGCGGCGGGCGGCGCAGCGGCGGGCGGAGCGGACTGCTCCTGCTGCGCGCGGGCGGCAGCGCCCGCCGTAAGCAGGACGGTCAGCGTCAATGCCGAAAGGACGGATGGCTTTGTCATGGGTCTCCTCGAAGGAAAGGGCGTTTTCAGGGCAGTCGGAGAGTGCGCGATGGGGCCGCCGCGCCCGTCCCGGCGGGCAGCGGCGTCCCGCAGACCGTCTCGCGCACGGCCGCGCCGCGCCCGCGCTCCTTGCCGCAGTCAACATCGGGTCCGCACGGCGGCAGCCCCGCGGCACGGCCGAAATCGGTGCAGTAGGCGGTTTTCGCGGTGTTTACGTCTCGCAGCGACAGCGTCACGCGCTCGTCCGCCCCGTGCACGGGGTACATCACGTCCAATACGCTGTCGCTGTGGTCAAGAATTCCCAGGGCGTGACCGAACTCGTGGGCGGCCGTGGAGCGCACCCCGTCGAACACCTCGGCGGGGGTCATTCCGTCCCACACGTCCATCCGGATCGCCACTTCGTCGATCCGGCGGTCCGTCCGCGTCACGATCGCGCTGGCAAGCTCCCCGCCACCCGACGGACGGGCGTCCAGTACGTTGATGGTGACGACCACCTGCGCGTCCCGTGGGTCGTCCACGACCCGGTACGCGAGCACGCCGCCGGTCGCCTCCGCCCACTCGCTGAAGCCCGCCATCAGGACGCTGCGCAGGTCCGTGTCGCCGTAAGTCACGCGGTTCGTGAAGGCGACGGTGACCGGCAGGCGCTCGAAGCGGGCGAGCTCGACGCCCTCGGCGTAGCTCGGCGAGAACGTCCCGGCGGCGCAGACGGTAACGTTGTCGTCGGCGCTGAACGGTCCGCCGCCGCAGCCGACGCCGCCCGCCGCCAGAACGGCGGCCACGGCCACCGCCAGGGTGATCCCAGCCTTCCCGCCGCGCCCGGTGCGCTGTCGGCTTACTCCGTACCGGTTCATGCCTCCCCCTCCTCGTTCGCTCGGAACACGCTCCGGGCCAGATGCCAGCCGCTTTCCAGCGCGCCTTCGATCTTCCCGCCGCCCGCGGCGGCGCACCAGTCCCCACACCCGCCCAGGCCGAGAGCGGGATGCCAGAAGGACGCCTCCGGGTACAGTTCGCGCGCCAGCGCGTAGCGCCAGCGGTGCGCCTGCGCCTCCCGCACGGACACGTCGGCGCGGACGACCTCGCGGACGGCGGCGAGCAGGGCGGCGGTCACCGCGGTCGGCGCGTCTTCGAGGTGGGTCCGGCTCCACGCCGCGGACGCGTGCGCGACGAGCACCGGCGGGACCGCGGCGGGGTCCGCCCGCTTGGTGTGGTCGCGTGACAGGAAGGAAAGGACCGGATGCCCGCCCTCGCCGGACAGGTCCAGCGCGCGCCACTCCGCGTTCACGTCGGCGTCGGGGCGCGCGATGAGCGCCCAGCAGGGGTCGTAGGCTACTGTTGCCAGGCGCTGCCGCGTCGCTTCCGGCAGGGCATCGCCCGCGAGCGGGAGAAGTTGTGCGGGCGGCAGACTCAGCACGACGGCCCTCGCCGAGAACGTCGCGGCGCGTTCTTCGCCCGCCGCCTTCGCGGTAACGCGCCAGAGGCCGTCGCCGCTCCGCTCCACGGACGTGGCCGTCATCCCGGCGTGGACGTCCAGACCGCGCGCGAGCCGCTTCGGCAGGGCGCTCATGCCACGCGTCGGCGCGTAGCGCGGGTGTCCCGCCTCGGCGGGAAGGATGTTACCGCCTCTCCAACGCGGGAAGCCGTGACTCCAGGCCGCCAGGGAGTCGCCGCCGTCGCTGCTGCCGCCCTCCGCGAGCCATGCGTCCACAAACCTGCGGAACCGTTCCCCGCGCGCCGTGAAAAACTGCGCCCCGTGGTCGGCGCGAGCGTCTTCCGAAAGGCGTCGGGTCGCCGCCCTGCCGCCGACGCCACGCCCCTTGTCGAGGAGAACTACCGTCTTACCGGCGGCCTGCGCGTCCCGGGCGAAGGCGAGCCCGGCAAGTCCCGCGCCGACGACGATAAAATCCGTAGTCTCTACCATGGCAGTATTCTATTCTGTATACCATCATGAATACGGGTATCCACATCCCGGACCCGCTTACCGGCCTTGCATCCGCATCCGGAACTTTATACTGCAATTTTATGTCGATATAAGCATAACATGGATAACGACACACTGATCCGGACCGGACTCGCCACGGCCGTGGCCCTGACCGGCGGCGCGATCGGCGTCCTCGCGGGCAACGCCCGGCGCGGTCTCGCGCCCCTGGTGGGCATCGCGGGGGGGGCGATGCTCGCGGTCACGGTCGTCTCGCTCCTGCCCGAGGCGTGGCACTCGCTCCGTCCCCTGGAGTTCGCGCTGTCGGTCGCCTCCGGATACCTGTTACTGTACCTGATCGGCCGATACGTGGCTCCCGTCTGCCCTGCCTGCGCCGCGGCGAGCGAGTCACACGAGGAGTGCGAGTGCGGCGACGACCACGGCCACGACCCCCATGGTCACGACCGCGAGCAGCACGACCACGCCCACGGCGTGCGAGGCACGCTGGCGAACACAACGCTGCTCCTCGCCGCCGTGCTCACCCTGCACTCCCTGGTGGACGGCATGGCCGTCGCCGGGGGCGCTGCTGCGGCGCACGGCGGGCACCACCACGATCACCCCGACGTCCTGCCTATGCTGCTCGCCGTGTCCCTGCACAAGCTGCCGGAGGGGCTGGCCCTCTCGGCGCTGCTTCTGAGCGCGGGCAGCGCGCCCCTGCGCGCCTTCCTCCTGACCGCGGCGGTGGAGGCGACGACCATTCTGGGGGGCGTACTCGGGGCGCAGTTCTTCGCGACCGCCCCGCCCGTCTGGCTCGGCGTCGCCCTCGCGCACATCGGCGGCAGTTTCCTGTACCTTGTCCTCCACGGACTGCTAGGCGGACTCTGGAGCGGGTCGCCGAACGCGGCCCTGCGCCGCGCCGCGCCGCAGATCGGCTACGGCACCATCGGATTCGGGGGCATCGCGCTGCTGCTCTGGGGTCTGCTCCACTTCCAGCAGCACTGATGTTCGGGAAGACGGCCCGGCCCGCCGACGCAGACGCGTCGGCGGGCCGGGCCGTCTTCTCAGGCCGTCGCCGCTGCGGCGACCGCCTCCTCGCGCGGGCCGACGGCGGCGAGTCGGTCCAGGGGGAACGGCGGCTGCGCGAGGGCGCGGGTCGCCAACGCGACCAGCAGCACCTCGTTGTCGTCCCCCGCGATGCGGTTCGACTTCAGGTCGCCGCACCCCCGACAGCGGTGGATGATCGCCCAGTCGCCGCCGGGCCGCGCCCAGACCGCGATCGGCTCCATCCCGCCGCGGCACTCGCTCGCCCGGTCGCCCGGCGTCTCGTCCACGTGCCGACTCCAGAGGCAGTACGGGCAGTGGTTGCGGTGGCCGGTCCCCGGCGCGCCGCCGCCGGAGCCTATCGCCTGTCCGCAGTGGACGCAGGCGAACCATTCGGGGGCGGCCCGGCGGGCGTCGGAGCGGACGCGGCGGGCGTCGGCACGCTTCCGCCGCGGCTCGCGGGGCTGGCGCTTGTTTATCTTTTCAGGTAGGTGCGAAAACGCCTCTCCGGCGTCGTGGTCTTCCGAATACTTCGGCAACGGTGTTGTCTCCGGGTCCCCGTCGGGAACGGGTCAGGGCGCGCGCAGGGGGACGGTTCGTCCCCCTGCGCGGCACGGACGATGACGGGCCGGGGCGGCGATACCCGCCCGAGCCATTCCCATTCCCGACGACAGCGACCATACGGACCCACCTTTGTTACCGGAGTGAATTAACGTGTCGCGCACGCGCGCGTTCTCTAACCAACGCTATCGTCCGGGCCGCGCCCGCCGCTAAACACGCGGCATGAGTATATACCGATTGACACGGGCGGGCGCGTGTGATACATTTTTCGAACGCGGCTGCCCCGTTTGCGGGCATGGCCCGCGTTCTTTTTATCTCTGGTTTTCAATGGCAAGGAAGGTTCTGGCGATGTTACTCGGCACACAGCGCGTCAACGACCGCGGGCACCTGGAGATCGGCGGCTGCGACACCGTAGAACTGGCCAAAACCTTCGGCACCCCCCTCTACGTGGTGGACGAGGCGGCGATCCGCGACAACATGCGCCGCTACAAGGCGGCGTTCGCCGCGCGCTACCCGGGCGAGAGTGCACCGAGCTACGCGGGCAAGGCGTTCCTGGTGCAGGCGATGGCGCGCCTGGTGGACGAGGAGGGCTTCGACCTCGACGTCGCCTCGGGCGGCGAACTGCACACCGCGCTCAGCGCGGGCTTTCCGGCGGAGCGCATCCTCTTCCACGGCAACTTCAAGTCGGACGCCGAGATCGAGATGGGAGTCCGCTCCGGGGTCGGCCGGTTCGTCGTCGACAACTTCTACGAGCTGCGCCGCCTCTCCGCCGCCGCGGAGCACCACGGCCGCCGCCAGCCTATCCTGATCCGCGTGACGCCGGGCATCGACCCGAAGACGCACCGGCGCATCCGCACCGGCCAGGAAGACACCAAGTTCGGCATCAACATCTCCGACGGCTCCGCGCTGGAGGCAGTACGGGAAGCGCGGGCGCTGCCGGGGCTACAGCTCCTCGGCATCCACTGCCACATCGGCTCGCAGCTGTTGGACACGCACGCCCACGAGGACGCCATCGACGTCATGGTCGGCTTCCTCGCGCAGATCCGCGAGGCGACCGGCACGCCGGTGCCGGAGCTGAACCTCGGCGGCGGACTCGGGGTGCGCTACCTGGAGGAGCACACGCCCCCGACCTACGAGGAGTTCGCCGACACCCTCTGCGGCGCGCTCGCGCGCAGCCTGAAGAAGCACGACCTCGCCCCGCCGCGCCTCCTCCAGGAGCCGGGCCGCGCGATGGTCGCCGAGGCGGGCACCACGCTTTACACTCTCGGGCCGATCAAGCAGGTCGCGCTGCCCGAGGACCCGGGCGTCCGCTACTACGTCTCCGTGGACGGCGGCATGAGCGACAATCCGCGCCCTCAGCTCTACGACGCGGTCTACTCCGCCATGGTCGCCAACCGCGCCGGGCAGCCGCGCGACCGGGTCGTCACGATCGCGGGCAAGCACTGCGAGACCGACATCCTGATCTGGGACATCAACCTTGGCGATACCGACATCGGGGACGTCCTCGCGGTGCAGACGACCGGCGCGTACAACCAAGCGATGGCGTCGAACTACAACCGCTTCACCCGCCCGGCGGTCGTCTTCGCGAGGGACGGCCAGGCCGACCTCGTGTACGAGCGCGAGACCCTGGACGACGTTGTCCGCCAGGACCGCCTCCCCGCCCGCCTCGCGAAGAAGGCGTAGACTAAGAGTAGAACGCGCGGCCCCGCCGATTCCGGTGGGGCCGCGCTCTTTTTTGCCGGTTCGGAACCCGCGGCATGCGGTATGCTGTATGCAACCGTAGCGGCGCGACGGGCGTCTGCCGTACGATTGCCCACGCGTACACCGGGAGAGAGGTTGGGGCCGCCATGCGAGAGATCGTCTACGAAGAGTTCTACTGGCACGCCATGCTGCGCGCCGCCGCGGCCGACTGGCCGATCTACATCCTGCTGCTGGTCGCGATCCTCGTCGGCATCACGGTCCACGAGTTCGGGCACGCCTGGATGGCCGACCGGCTCGGCGACCCGACCCCGCGCGAGGAGAAGCGCGTCAGTCTCTCCCCGCTGGCCCACCTCGACCCGCTCGGCACCCTTCTCATCATCGCGACCACGCTCATCGGGTACCCCATCGGCTGGGGCAAGCCGGTCAAGACCGACCCCGACGCCTACAGGGTCAGTCGGCGGCTCGGCGTCGGCCTGGTGGCCGCCGCGGGTCCGCTCATGAACCTGATCACGGCGATCGCCCTCGCGCCGATCGCGCGGTTCCTGATCGACCAGATACAGCGCGGCCACGACGGCGACCTCATCCTCTGGGCGACCCTGCTCACCGCCGTCGTCATGCTCGTGAACCTGTCGCTCTTCTGCTTCAACCTGGTGCCGGTCTACCCGCTCGACGGCTCGCACATCGCGGCGAGCGTCATGCCCCCGGCGCTCTCCGAGGTCTACAGCAAGTTCATGCAGCGGTTCGGCAGCTACATGCTGCTCGGCCTGATCATGTCCGGCGTGCTCGGCGAGTTCCTCGGCCCGATCATCCTCACCCTGTTCCGCCTCCTGATCGGCCTGTAGCCAAATACTGTAATCTTTCCGGCGGCTCCGGCGTCTAACTCCACGTACAGCATCGCCCTGCGAAGCGAGGTGGAGAGGATGCCGGAGCCGTTCTGGTTGTTTACCGCCGTCACCACTGCCGGCTGCCGCCCCGATTGGCGCGTCTACGCCCTGCTGGTCCTGGCGCTCGTCTGCGCCGTCACCACGCGCGAGTACGCCCGCGCCTGGCTCGCCGACAGCCTGGGAGACCCGTCGCCGGGTGAGGAGGGGCGTCTGCGCTGTTCCCCCCGCGTCCAGGTCTCGCTCGCGGGACTGCTCCTCGCGGTGGCGACCGCGCTCGCGGGCGGCGGCGTCCCGGTCGGCTGGGGCAAGCCGCTCGCGCTCGACCCGTCAACCTGGCGCGTGGACCGCCGCATGGGCACGCTCCTGATCGCCCTGGCCGGGCCGGTCGGCAACCTGCTCGCGGCCGTCGCGCTCTCCGCCGCGGTGCGCTGGCTGTGGCACGAGTTCCAGCGCGGTCCGAGCCCCGCGCTCGGCTTCGTACTGCTCGCCCTGTTCTTCCAGGTCTGGGCGAACCTCGGCCTCGGCCTCGTCCACCTCACCGTTCCCGTGACCCCGCTCGACGGCGCGAAGGTGGCGGCCAGCCTCCTCCCGCCGCCGCTCGGCGATGCCTACGAGCGGATCATGGAAAAGCTCGGGCCGCTCCTTCTCATTGTCCTCGTCGTCACGGGAACGCTGTCGGAGTGCGTCCGGCCCGTTCTCTTCGGCCTGCTGCGCCTGCTCATCGGAGCCGGATGACCCGGAGCCCGCTTGCAACCCGGGGCCGGACGCCGTAGCATAGCAGTTCGGTACCCGAACCATGAACACCCCGACGACCAACCCCGACCCGCAGCAGCGCAAGCGACTCCTTTCCGGCATGCAGCCGACCGGCACCGGGCGGCTCCACCTGGGCAACTACGAGGGCGCCCTGAAGCAGTGGGTGGCGCTCCAGGAGCAGTACGAGATGTTCTGCTTCGTGGCCGACTGGCACGCCCTGACCACGACGACGGGCCGGGAAGACGAGAGCATCGCCTCCAAGAGCCGCCAGGTCGTCCTCGACTACCTTTCGGCGGGCCTCGACCCGGAGAAGTGCAGCATCTTCCTCCAGTCGCACGTGCCGCAGCACGCCGAGCTGGCCGTCCTGCTCGGCATGGTCACGCCGGTGACATGGCTGGAGCGCGTCCCCACTTACAAGGAGAAGCGCGAGCTGATGGCGGAGAAGGAGGGCGGCGAGGCGGGCGTCTCCTTCGGCCTCCTCGGCTATCCGGTCCTCCAGGCGGCGGACATCCTCGTCTACCGGGCGGACCTGGTCCCGGTGGGCAAGGACCAGGCCGCGCACCTGGAGATATCCCGCGAGATCGCGCGCCGGTTCAACCACATGTTCGAGACGCCGCTCTTCCCGGAGCCGCAGGCGCTCATCTCCGAGGACCGCGGCCTGCTGCCGGGCCTGGACGTGGACGCGAACGGCAAGCTGCGCAAGATGAGCAAGTCGTACGGCAACGTCATCTTCCTCTCCGATGGCGCGGACGCGGTGGCGGAGAAGATGAAGACCGCGTTCACGTCGCCGATGAAGCTGCGCAAGACCGACCCGGGCGAGCCGGAGGGCTGCGCGGTCTGCCAGCTGCGCAAGATATACGACCCGGACGGCTACCAGGCGCAGTGGGACGAGTGCCGCAGCGGCGCGCGCGGCTGCGTCCAGAGCAAGCGCGAGACCGCGGAGATCGTCAACGGCTACCTCGAACCGCTGCGCGCGCGCCGCGCCCTGTACGAGTCCGACCCGGCCGAGCTGGACCGCATCCTCGCCCGCGGCGCGGAGAAGGCCCGGTCGGTCGCCGAGGACACGCTCCGCCGGACGCGCGAGGCGATGCAGCTCGCCTGACCTCCTCCCGCAATCCGGCTGAACGACGCGCCTGCCGCCACCCGGCAGGCGCGTCGTTCGTTTGCGTGCGGGCGAATACCGGGAAGCTACTCTGTAGAAACCGCGGTGCGCGCGCGTCCGGGGCTGGCCGTCCACATCGTCTTTCCCGTGTACGCGCACCGGCGGCCGAGGAGGAAAGTCATGTCCGGAGCAACGCCGGTTCTGAAGCCGCTCAACGAACAGGTCATCGTCATCACGGGCGCGTCCAGCGGGATCGGGCTGACGACGGCGCGCGAGGCCGTGAAGGCAGGCGCGCGGGTGGTAGTATCCTCGCGCAACGAGGAGGCCATCGCGCAACTGGAGCGCGAACTCTCCATGGGCGACGCCGGGCAGCGCCGCGCACTGGCCGTCGTCTGCGACGTAACGAGCGAGGATCAGGTCCGCAAGCTCGCGCGCACCGCCGTGGAGACGTTCGGCGGGTTCGACACCTGGGTCAACAACGCGGGCGTCTCAATCTACGGGTGGATCGAGGAGATCGAGCGCGAGGACATGCGCCAGCTGTTCGAGACGAACTTCTGGGGCGTCGTCCACGGCTCGCTCGCCGCTCTGGAGCACCTGAAGGGCCGGGGCGGCGCGATCATCAACATCGGCTCGACCCTCTCGGACCGCGCCATCCCGCTCCAGGGTATATACAGCGCCTCCAAGTTCGCGGTACGCGGCTTCACGGACGCGTTCCGGATGGAGGTGGAGAAGGCCGGCTACCCGGTGTCGGTGACGCTCATCAAGCCCGCCGCCATCGACACCCCCTACGTCCAGCACGCCAAGAACTACCTGCCCGCCGAGCCGAACAACCCGCCCCCGGTGTACGCGCCGGAGGTCGTCGCCTCGGCGATCCTCCACTGCGCGTCGAACCCCGAGCGTGACATGTTCGCGGGCGGGGCGGGCGCCATGTTCTCGTTCATGGAGAAGGCGATGCCGCGGCGCACCGACCACGCCATGGAGGCGACCCTGTTCCGCCAGCAGCAGAAGGACGAGCCCGCGGAGCCCCGCGGCGACGCCGGCCTGTACCGCCCCGCCGGGCCCGTACTTGAGGAGCGCGGGAAGTACGAGGGCAAGGTCTTCCACAGCAGCCCCTACACCGCGGCGAAGATGAACCGCGGCCTCGTGGCGCTCGGCGCGGGCGTCGGCGTCGGCGTGCTGGCCGCGACGCTCCTCTCCCACCGCCGGGACGACGAACACGAACGCGACGACCGACTCCACTGACGCAGAGAGAAAGCGGCCCCGGCTCGAAGTTCGAGCCGGGGCCGCTTCGCTACGCCGCCTTAACCTGACCGCCGCCGCCGTCTTCCGAAGCGGCGGCCTCCTCCTTCGCCCTCAGGCGCTGGAGAAGGAGCGTGGCGACCAGGATCGGATCGACGCTCCCCGCCTGGTTCGCGATCCGCTCCAGCACGCGCGACAGGCCGCGCTCGCTCAGGTCCACAAGGTTCGTCCGGTAGGTGGGGTAGAGCCCGGGCAGCGCCTTCTCCACGATGTCGAGTGAGCGCTCGATGTAGCGGGCGCGCCCGGTCGTCAGCGCGCGGAACTCCCACCCCGCCCAGAGGCGCGAGACCTGGTCGTAGATGTCGTCCCAGGACGAGAATGCGCTATCGACGGCCTGCTTCTGCTCCATCTTCTGCGCGCGCTGGGTCGCCGCGACGGCGTCGCGCCGCTTCGCCGCCTCCCAGTCGCTCAGATCCGTCCCGTCGATCACGCGCAGCGTCATCGTGGACTTCCCGGTGAGCGTTCGCAGCGCGTTCTCGATCGCCAGGCGGTTCTCCTGCGAGTTGACCTGCCCCGCCATCTGCCCGTCCACGGTCGCCATGCCGATGACGAACACGTCGCCGTCCTGCGTGATCGGTACCACCCGCTCCAGCGCGCGCCAGAGTGTGGGCGACATGACGGTCTGCTTGACGCTATCGACGACCCGCCCCCAGGTAGCCCGCATCGCCGGGTCGCCGCTGCTCGGTGTCATATTAAAGAAAGCCTCCGGAAGGTATGCCAGTATCCACTAAAGAAATTCGCCCGCCCGCCGCCGATTTCCTTGACCAAACGCGCCGCGCCGCGCGATAGGTATTGCGGTCATCATGTTTCACTCGTTCCGCGCCACCCCAGCGAATACCGAAAACTACCGCCTCTCCGGCAAAATAGCCCGGACGTGGCGCATCGTCGGCTGTCCGCAGCCCGAACGGCAACGGTGGCGTTTCCCGCGCAGTGCCTTCCGACCGTGATAGGTCGGAGCAGAGCGAATCGAGGTGACGCCCCCGCGCCGGACGCGGGGGCGTTTCGTTTTTCGGCGCGTCGCCTACTGGTAAGGCCCGCCCCTTATAAGGGCGTGAACCGGGTTCGATTCCCGGCGTGCCGACTGGGGAACAGCAATCCCCGCCGTAGTGCCGCGCACCCAAGCGGCGTCCGAGGCATACCGAAGGACGTTCCGCGCATCGGGGCGGCACTTGCCGGAATGGCGATAACATTCCGACTCCATGGTACGCGAGCGATCGCAAGGAGGTTCGAACCCTTCATTAGGGACGCCCGGGCGGGGCGACAGCGCCGGGCGCGGCCTTGCGGGACGGTAACCCGACCCGCGCCGCCGGAATCGCCTTCGGGCGACGGCGGGCGCGGGCGGACCTGCTCCCCCGCCGCGCGCGGCGCGTCCCGCCCGGGCGTCCCAACGACCGTTACTTTTGACACAGGAAGAAGAGGTGACCGGCCATGATGCTGCTGGTGCGCGTTCTGGAAAAGCTGCTCGGTATCGACTACGTCACGGTCCGCGAGGCCGAGGTCGGCCTGCTCTACGAGGACGGCCGCTACCTGCGCACGCTCGCGCCGGGCCGCCACCGCATCACCACCCGCCCGTGGAGCGGCAGGCAGGAGGTCGTCCGCGTGGACCGCCGCCGCCAGCCGCTCGCCATCCAGGGGCAGGAGATCCTGACCAGCGACGGCCTCTCCGTCCGCCTGAACGTCGCCGCCGACTTCCGCGTCGCGGACGCGCCGACGGCGCTTCACACGGTCACCGACTTCCGGGTCGCGCTCTACGGCGCGCTCCAGATCCTCCTGCGCGACGAGGTACAGGCGCGAACGCTGGACGAGCTGCTCGCCGACCGCAGCGCGCTCGGGGCGGCCCTGCTGGAGCGCGGCCGCCCGCAGGCGGAGGCGCTCGGCCTGGAGTTGATCGCAGTCGGCGTCAAGGACATCGTCCTGCCGGGCGACGTGAAGCGGATGCTTTCGCAGGAGATGGAGGCGCAGCGCGCGGGCCGCGCCGCGCTGGTGGCGGCGCGCGAGGAGACGGCGGCGACCCGGGCGCGGGCCAACACCGCGCGCCTCCTGTCGGACAGCCCGGTCCTGTTGCGCCTGCGCGAGATCGAGGCACTGACCGAGGTCGGCAAGGGCAGCGGCAACACGGTCGTCGTCGCCGTCCCCGCCGAGATGATGAACGGCGCGCTGTCGCGCGCCGTCGGAGAGGCGTCGGCGGGCGGCAAGGAGTAGCGAACGCCGTACTCCCCTTGATGGGTCGTGCGGGCATGGGAAAGGCCGCCTTGGAGACGGCATAAGGAATCTATGATGTTCAGCGAATCGGTGTTGAAGAACCGCGGTTTCATGGTCAAGGAACAGGAGGGCGGGTTTCGGCTCGTCCACCCGTCGCGCGGCAAGTACGACTGGGAGCCGGACGAACTCGGCTACCGGTCGGTCGTCCTGTCGGCGAGGGGCGACGTCGTCTCCGTCGGCTGGCCCAAGTTCTTCAACCAGGGCGAGTGGCCGGACCACGACGGCGTGATCGGCAACGAATTGGCCGGGAGCCGCGCGGTCATCACGCACAAGCACGACGGCTCGCTGCTCATCCGATCGGTCCTCCCGGGAGGTCGGGTGGTCTTCCGCACGCGCGACACGTTCGACGGCGGCAAGTTCGCGCCGCTGGCCGAGGCGGTCGCGCGTGCGAAGTACCCGGCGCTCCTCGACCCGGCGGTCTACCCGGACGGCTCGCTATTGTTCGAGTATGTCGGCGCGGGCAACCAGATCGTCGTGCGCTACGAGGGCGACGACGACCTGATCCTGCTCGGCGCGGCGGAGCACGCCGCGGGCATCGGCCCGGCCGACGTCCGCTACCTTCCGTACGCGGCGGTGACGGCGCTCGCCGGGGCGCTCGGACTGCGCCCGGTGGAGACGTACGCCTGGTCGGCCGCGGAGGTCGGCATCGCGGGCGTGCTCGGCATGGTCCGGGAGTGGGACCGGGCCGAGGGCGTCGTGGTGCGCTCGTCGGACGGGCAGACGCTGCTCAAGATCAAGTCAGCGTGGTACTTCGCGCAGCACGCACTCCGCTGGCACATGACCTACGAGAGCATCGTCCGGTTCGTGCTCGACGGCGGCATCGCGGACGAGGACGGCCTCGGCGCGGCGCTGGTGCAGGCGGGCTGGGACTTCGAGACAACGGTCACGGCGCGCGGCCACTACGCCACGTACCGGGACCGCCGGGCGCGCGCGGACGCCCTCGCGGCGTCGGCGCGGGCGTTCCTGGCGTCGTTCGAGGCGGAAACGGCCGGGCGGGTGGGCGGCGACGAGCGTGCGCGGCGCAAGGAGTACGCGACGCGCATCTTCGGCCCGGCGGCGACGCCGGAGACGCGCGCCCTCGCGCCCTACCTGTTCCTCGTCTACGACGGCCGGAACGACA
>DATLHN010000583.1:0-4226 GCA_035539875.1 Armatimonadaceae bacterium | reverse complement strand
CCGGTGGACTCCGTAGAGAAGTCCACCGGCCGTCGGGATAGCCCGTAGGGGATTCGAACCCCTGATCTCCTGGCTGAGAACCAGGCATCCTGGACCACTAGACGAACGGGCCATGGTCCACTTCGTCGCGGCGCGAACCGGCGACGAAGTGGAATATACCATGAACTTCCGGCGCTCGCAAGCGCCCTCGGCGCGGTCATCGTCGCGATCGTCAGAGCCGCCCCAGGAAGTCGTACACGGCGTCCGTCGAGCCCGGGAGGTGTTCGTGCCCGAAGTCCGGATAGAGGCGGAACTGCTTCTCGCCGGGGATGCGATTGTATGCCGCGAACTGCGTCGAAGGCGGACAGACCGTGTCCATCAGGCCGACTGAGAGCAGCACCTCCGCCCGAATCCGTTCGGCCAGAAACTGGCAATCGATGTAGCCAAGGCGCTCGAAGACCTCTTCCTCGCGCGCGTGGGTCGGATCGAAGAGGCGGAAATAGGTCTGGAGCTCCTCATACGCGGCCTTGGCGAGGTCCATCTCCCAGACGCGGCGGTAGTCGCACAGGAAGGGGTAGATGGGCGCGGCGAGCTTGATGCCCGGCTCCAGCGCGGCGCATGCCAACGTTAACCCGCCGCCCTGCGAACCGCCGGTCGCCCCGACGCGCGCGGGGTCGATCTCGGGGAAGCCCATGACGATGCGCGCGAGCTGCGCGGTATCCAGGAAGACGTTCCGGTAGTACAGTTTCTCGGCGCTGTCGGACAGGCCGCGAATGATGTGGCCGCGCAGGGTGTTCCCCCGGACGCCGCCGACGTCCTCCGAAAGGCCGCCCTGGCCGCGGCAGTCGAGAGCGGCGACGCTGTAGCCGCGCGCGACGTAACCGAGCTTGTCCGCCCACTCGCCGCTGTGCCCGGAGTAGCCGTGGAACATCAGGACGGCGGGGTGCGGCTCGGTCGATCCCCTGGGCCGCAGGTACTTGGCGTGGACGCGCGCGCCGCCAACGCCGGTGAAGTAGAGGTTAAAGCACTCCGCAAACGGGGCGTCGAGCGCGTGCGGCTCCAGCGAGACGGCGGGGTCTACGGCGTGCATCTCGGAGACGGCGCGGTCCCAGTAGGCGTCGAAATCGGCGGGGCGGGGCGTGCGCCCGGTGTACGTCCGAAGCCGCTCAAGCGGCATGTCGATCAGTGGCATGGTGCGTTGGTTACCGTCTTGTGGCAGAGGAGATGAAGCGGTCAGGACGGAATAATGTTCCTTACGGGACCCGCGGACTCCTGCGCGGGCCGTCGACGGGCCAGAGGAAAAGCGAGTGAAGGGTTTTATTAAGTCTGCGTTGCGTGCCGTCGCGCCGAGCATCCTGGATCCACTCCTGGCCCGACGGGCAAATGCACACCAAGAGCGTGTCTTGGCCCGGATCGGTCTGCCACAGCTGCAGCAGCGGGTACGGGAGCATGTGGGCCCGCGGGTGACGGGAGGAGCCTTCGATGGGATGTATTACATCGACGCTGCCAGGGGGTCGGCGATCATCCCCAAGCTTGTTGGGTCCTACGAGGCCGAGCTGCTTCCCGTCTGGGAAGGTTTGGCTCTGCGACCACCCGATCTGATCGTTGATGTCGGGTGCGCCGAGGGCTATTACGCCGTGGGGTTAGCGCGGTTGTTTGGCACGCCGACGCGCGTACTGGCTTATGACGTAGACCCGATTTCCCGGACGCTCTGCTCCGAGTTAGCACGCAAAAACGATGTCGCTGACCGTGTGACCATTAGGACAGAGTGCAACCACCGCGAACTGCGTTCGATCCTTCAGCCTGGCACCTTTATCCTGTGCGACTGTGAGGGTTACGAGAAGGAATTACTCGACCCGGGCGAAGTTCCCGAACTCGTGAACGCGGAAATTCTTGTCGAACTGCACGACGCCTTTATCCCCGGGATCAAAGAGGCGATGATCGACCGCTTCTCCCGGACCCACCGGATCAACCTGATCGAAAGCAGGGAGCGTGACCCGGCGGACTATCCGGTTATCGCTTTTCTGACGCCCGAGGAGCAGGGACTTGCGCTCTCCGAATTCCGCGGGGGGCGTCAGGAGTGGGCACATCTGGTACCGCTCGCGCAGCCGGGAACGGACGTCAGTAGCCGAGTTCCGGGGTGACGCGATTCTGCAGGGACTCGCCCGCGAGCGAACGGCGGACCTGTTCGGCGACCAGGGCGGCGAAGCGCGGCCAGTAGCGCGGGGTGTTGCCGCCGACGTGGGGCGTGACGATGCAGTTCGGCAGCGTCCAGAACGGCGATTCCGGCGGCAGCGGCTCGTCGGCGAAGACGTCGAGTCCGGCCCCGGCGAGCCAGCGGTTCTGGAGCGCCTTGAGCAGCCAGGTCTCGTCCACGAGGCCGCCACGCCCGATGTTGAACAGGTACGTGCCCTTGCGTACTATCTCGATCTCATCTTCGCCGAACATCATGCGGGTGTGCGGGGTCAGGGGAAGGGCGAGCACGATGAAATCCGAGGCCAGGATCAGGTCGTGGTACTGGAGGTGAGAGAGAAGGACGTCGATGCCCTCCGCGCCCCGCGCGGGATCGCGCCGCGTGCCGACCGTCCTCATGCCGAACCCCTTGCAGCGGACGGCGATGGCCTGGCCGATCGTCCCCGCCCCGACGATCCCGACGGTCTTTCCCTCCATCTCGAACATCGCGTCGCCGATGGCGTGGCGGGCGGACCAGTCCTTCGCCTCCTGCGCCCGGAACGACTGCGGCAGGCCCCGCGCGAACGCGAGCATCAGGGAGAGGACGTGTTCGGAGCAGGAGGCGGCGTGGATGCCCGCCCCGGTGGCCGCCTGGACCCCTCCGGCGAACAGCTCCGGGTAGAGCTTGCCGTCCACGCCCGCGCTCCAGTACTGCACCCAGCGCAGTTCCGGCATCGCGGCGCGCAGCTCGGGCTTGAGGCCGCCGCAGAGGACGCCCTGGGCGCGGGACAGGACGCTGGGGTCCGGAGCGCCCGGGTCGGCGTATTCGAGGGTGACGGCGTCGCCGAAGGGGGCGAGCGCCTCCGAAAGGGCCTCGCGGAGGGTCGCGTCGTCGGGTCGCGTGAGGCAGAGCAGGCGCAGGGGTTCGGGCATGAGCCGGGTTTCACTCCAGGGTTCGTATTTGGTCCTTCGCGGCGGCGACGACGGAAGGCGGGACGATGAGGCCGTACGCGCCGGCGGCCGCGGCGGCCGGCAGGGCGGGCACGGGGTCGTCCGCGCCGGGATTACCGGAAAGGTATACCCGGAGCCGGGGCAGGTTGTACACCGTGGAAAGCGTAAGCGCGTCAATGTCCGCGTCTGAGAAGGGGAACAGGACCGCCTCGTCGAAGGCGAACAGTTCCTCGTCCGGCTCGTCGAGCGCCGGGACCGCGCCGAGAAGGGCGGCGATCTGCGGAAGCGCGGCGCTGCGGCGCTCGTCCTGCTCCTCGCGGGTAAGTGCCTTCAGCTCCTCGCGCAGTTCGGGCAGGGTAAGGGGCAGATCGTCGGGCGGCAGTATCCACCGCAGGCGGCAGCGGGCGGCGAGGGAGACGACGGTGCCGGGGTCGACGACGTCCGGCGACGCGAGCAGGCCGACGTCGCCGCCGCCGATGCGGTCGACCGCGGCCAGGAGACGCGTGAGAGTGCGCTCCGGGTCGGTGGCCGCCTCCGGGAGAAGGTCGCCGGGGCCGTCGATCAGGATGCCGTCCGCGCCCTGCGCCATCGCTTCGTCGACGTCGGCGGCGTCGTAGACGCGTGCCCAGACGGCTATCGTCTGCCCGGAAAGTGTGCGCGCCGGGACGTGCGCCGCGCCCAGGAGGACGCTCGGGCGGCGTCGCTGCGCCTCCTGAAGCCGCGCGATGTCTGCCGCGTCGGGGGCGACCACGACCCGCCCGCGCTCCGCGTCGAGGAGGACGAACTCGCCCTCGGGGATCGACTCCCGCGCGTTCTCAAGGCCCGAGACGACCGGCAACGGGGTACTGTCACCGCCGGCCATAGGCCACTCGGCGATGACACCGGCCAGGCTGAGCCCGGCGGGCAGGCGCAGCAGGAGGGCGTACGCGGCGTCGGCGGAAACGAGTACGATCTGGAGCGGGTCCTCGCCGCGCTTCTGGAGGCGGGCGGCATCGGTGAGCAGCGTCTCGGACAGTGTCGCACGTCCCGAGCCGTCGTCGCTCAGGAGGGCGGCGCGGGCGAGGATCGGGTCACCTCCCCCGGAGCCGTGACCGACCCCGGTAAGCACCATCACGGATTCGCGC
>DATLHN010000582.1:0-8749 GCA_035539875.1 Armatimonadaceae bacterium | reverse complement strand
CATGCCCGACGGCGCGACGTTCAACGGCCAGAAGAACGTCCTCCCGGACGCCTACTACGAGACGCTCGCGGTGGGCGACCTGCTCGACGACGATCGAGTCAACCCGCTCGTCTGGAAGCGGTGACGGGCGGCGGTTTTCCGCCTTCGGCGCGCCCCCACAGTAACCGGCCAGTGTTACAATTCGCACGACGGCCCCGCGGCGCGGCGGGGTCCCAGGAGGTATCGATGTCTGCCACCCTCACCGTTTACGACGAGACGGCCACCGGCGTGAAGTCCGGAGGCTTCACCCTCGACTTCCTCACCGAGCGGATCACCGTCCGGGAGCTGATCCGCGAGCGCGTCTACGAGGAGGTCCGCCAGTACAACGCCGCGTCTCCCGAGTACTTCCGCGGCCTGGTGCAGCCGACCGACGCCGAGGCGACCCTGAACGGCTACCGCGTGCGCGACCGGCGGCGCAAGATCGACTGGGAGAAGCAGTTCGACATGGCGCTGAAAGCGTTCGAAAAGAACGGCTTCTTCATCCTGGTGGACGACAAGCAGGTGGAGTCGCTTGAGGAGACCATCGAGGTCCGGCCCGGGACGCAGGTCAGTTTCATCCGCCTCGTCCCCCTCGTAGGCGGGTAGCGAAAGGAGGACAGGCGCGCACATGGACCCGCTGAAGAGTATCCTTTCCGGCATCGAGAGCGTCACCGACGCCATCCGCGACCAGCTTACCGCCCGCATCCAGGGCGATGAAGAGACGGACCAGGAACAGCTCCGCAGGCTGGTCGAGTCGGGCGTCGCGAGGGAGAGGCCGGAGCCGCCGCCGGGCGCGAAGGACCCGGAGGTCGAGCGGCTCGTCGCGGCCTACCGCGCCGAAGTGTCCCGCAAGAACTGGTGGGAGATCAAGCCGGGCGAATTCCCGACCGGCGCCGCCATCCTCGCCGCCGACCCCGCCCTGCGGATCGCCGTGCTCAAAGAGATCCACCGGCGCTTCCCGAAGAACGGCTGGTCGGAGAATTCCGGCCGACTCGACAGCCTGGGCACGGCGCTGCTGGCGAAGGAACTGCCATTCGACGCGCGGGAGATGGTGTGGCTGGTAGACGCCGCGGTGCACGACCAGCGGCACCGCCCGTCGGTCGTGCGGCAGGTGCGCCAGTACCGCGACCGCGGCGGCGACGTGACGCCGGAACTCCTCGCCCGGCTCCGGAAGCTTCGGCAGGAGGTCGCGAAGTGGATGACCGACGCCGCCAGCCGGAAGCTCGTCGGCCAGATCGACGAACTGCTCGGAGTCTCCGACCGCAGCCTGCCCGACCCGGGGGAGCCCTGGAGCGACCGCGCACTGGCCGACGTCGGGGAACTGCCCGCGGACCAGCAGGGGGCGTGGGTCGCCCTGTTCGACCACGCGGCGACGGCGGAGAGCGGTTCGTCGCCGTCCGCGAAGTGGCTCAAGGAGGCGGACAAGCGCATCCGGGCCGTCGGCGAGGCGGAGTTCGACGCCTGCGCCGCCCGGTGGCTCGGGCTGGTCGCCCTCCCCGCCCGGGTCCCGGACGCTGTCCGCGAACGTAACGAGCGCTGGGCCGCGGGCGACCACGACTACGATGACGAGGCCTGGAACGCCAAGCCCGGCATCAGCGAAAAGAACGTCACGCTGCTGAAGGGACTGGCGTGGGCGTGCGCGACGCGCCCCGACCCGCAGATCGCGCGGGCGCTGGCGAAGACGGCCGAGGCGTGCCTGCGCAAGATCCCGGGCATCGGCCCCTGGGCACAGCGGGCGTCCAGCGCGGCCGTGCAGGCCCTGAGTATGATGCCGTGCGACGAGGGCGCGGCGCACCTCGGGCGGCTCAAGACGCGGGTCGCTTACCGCCCGATGCTCAAGGTGATCGAGAAGGCGCTGGAGGCCGCCGCGAAGCGCGCGGGCATGACGAAGCAGGACCTCGAAGACCTCGCGGTCCCGACGCTCGGGTTCGACACCGACGGCACGCGGCGCGAGAAGTTCGGCGACTACGCCGCGACCGCGACACTCGCCCCCGACGGCTCGGTCAACGTTGCCTGGGAAGGTCCGGGCGGCAAGGCCCTCAAGTCCGTGCCCGCGGAGGTGAAGCGGGAGCACGCCGAGGATTGGAAGGCGTTCAAGTCCGACGCGGACGCCGCCGAGAAGCTGGCGACCGCGCAGCGCTACCGTTTGGAGTCTTTCTACCTCGACGAGCGGACGTGGAGGCTATCGGACTGGCGGACCCGCTTCGCAGACCACCCCCTCCTCGGCCCGCTCGCCCGCCGGGCCATCTGGCACTTCGCCGACGGAGAGGGGCTCAAGGCGGAGGGCCTGTGGGACGACGAGCGTCGGACGTTCGCGGACGCGGAAGGCAAGGCTCTCGACTGGCTCGCGGACGAAACTACGGTCTCGCTCTGGCACCCGCTCGGCTTTCCGATCGAGACCGTGATGAGCTGGCGCGAAACGCTGGAGGCGCGGCGGGTCCGGCAGCCGTTCAAGCAGGCTCACCGCGAAGTCTACCTCCTGACGGACGCCGAGTTGAACACCGGCACCTATTCCAACCGGTTCGCGGGGCACGTCCTGAAGCAGCACCAGTTCAACGCGCTCGCCTCGCAGCGCGGCTGGCAGTACCGCCTCGGGGGCGGCTGGGACGGCGGGTGGAGCGAGGCGGCGCGCATCTTCCTGCCGCACTGGAACCTGCGCGCCGAGTTCTTCACGGACCCCGCGGGTGACACATTCAGCGACGCGGGGATATACACCTACGTAGCGACTGACCAGGTGCGATTCTACCGGCAGGACGGAGAGCAGCCGCTGCCGCTCACCGAAGTTCCGGCGCTCGTATTCTCCGAGATCATGCGGGACGTGGACCTTTTCGTCGGCGTGTGCAGCGTCGGCAACGACCCGGCGTGGCGCGACACCGGGCCGGAAGGGTTCCGCGGCTACTGGCAGGACTACTCCTTTGGCGACCTCTCCGCCTCGGCGAAGACGCGCTCGGAGGTCCTCGCGCGGCTCCTGCCACGCCTGAAGATCGCCTCCCGCGCGCACCTTGACGGCAAGTTCCTCGTGGTCCGCGGCGACCTGAGGACGTACAAGATCCACCTCGGCAGCGGCAACATCCTGATGGAGCCGAACGACCAGTACCTCTGCATCGTGCAGGACCGGAAGCAGGATTCGCAGAAGGATACGGGAGACCTGTTCCTGCCCTTCGAAGGCGACCAGCGGCTCGCGCTGATCCTCAGCAAGGCCTTCCTGCTCGCCGAGGACACGAAGATCAAGGACACCACCATCACCAGCCAGATCAAGGCGCGTTACTGACCCTCATGCTGAGCGAGAGCGAATACGACATCGTGATCGTCGGGGCCACCCCCGGCGGCATCTGCGCGGCGATCGCGGCGGCCTGGCCGGGCCGCCGCGTTCTCCTGCTGGAGCGCACGGGGCACATCGGCGGGCTGCCCGCCAACGGCCTCGGCGCGACTGACATCGCGACCCGTGCCGCCACCGGCGGCCTGTTCCACGAGTTCACCCGCCGCATCCGCCAGTACTACGTCGACCGGTACGGCGCGGATTCGGAGCAGGCGAAGGACTGCTCCGACGGCTACCACTTCGAGCCGTCCGTGGCGGAGAACGTCTTCGAGGCGATGCTCGCCGAGCAGCCGTCGATCACCGTGCTCAAACAGCGGCAGTTCGACGCGGACGCTAATAACGTGATCCGCAACGACGCCCGTATCGCCCACATCGTCGTGACGAACCGCGAGACGAACGCGCGCGAGGAGTACGGCGCGCAGGTGTTCGTGGACGCCACCTACGAGGGGGACCTGGCCGCGGCGGCGGGCTGCGCCTTCGAGACGCGGCGCGAGGGACGGGCGGAGTATGGGGAGCCGTTCGCCGGGCGCGTCTACCGTCCATGGGGCGTCGGCCCGCTCGGCGAGGGCAGCACCGAGGAGGGCGACGACACGCTCCAGGCGTACAACTACCGCCTCTGCCTGACCGACGTGCCGGAGAACCGATCCCCGATCGAAAAGCCGCGCGGCTACGACCGCGCCGAGTACGCGTCGCTGGCGGACGACGCGAAGCGGGGCTACCTGACGTCATTCCTTCCCCCACGCTTCCTCGGCCGGGAGGGGGCGGACGTGGGCGTGGTCAACCCGGTCCGCGTCCCGAACGGCAAGACCGACTCGAACAACCACCATCGCTCGTTCGTCTCCACCGACCTGCCGGAGGAGAACTGGACGTACCCGAACGAGGCATGGGACTGGCGCGACCGCTTCGCCGCGCGGCTGCGCGACTACACCCTCGGACTGCTCTGGTTCTGCCAGAACGACCCGGAGATGCCGGAAGACATTCGGCACGAGGCGCGTCGCTGGGGGCTGGCGAAGGATGAATACGCCGACAACGCCCACTTCCCGCGCCAGATCTACGTCCGGGAGGGCCGTCGCATCTCCGGCGAGTACCACTTCTCGGCGCTCGACGCCATCGCCGCCGCCGACCTGCCGCACGCCTACGAGATCATGGAGGGAAAGCGCGACGCGAACCGGGACGCCCGCCCGCCGGTACACGCCGACAGCATCACGGCGAGCCACTACGCCATCGACTCGCACGCGATACGCAAGCGGGAGCCGAACCGGGTCCACCTCGACGGCTTCATCGGCCTGGGGCGCATCACGAAGCCGTACCAGGTGCCCTACGGCGTCCTCGTCCCCGTAGGCGTGGACGGCCTGCTGACGCCCGTCCCCTGCTCCGCGACGCACCTCGGCTTCGGGACCCTGCGCATGGAGCCCTGCTGGATGGCGCTCGGACAGGCCGCCGGCGTCGCCGCCCATCTCGCCATCGAGAAGAAGGTCCCGCCGCGCGCCGTCCCCGTGGCGGCGCTCCAGCGCGCCCTGTTGCGGCAGCAGCAGGTGTTGATCTACCTGCGCGACGTCCCGTGGGACCACCCCCATTGGGAGGCGCTTCAGCGGGCGGGGTGCCTCGGACTGTTCCCGACGTTCGACGCGCGCCCCTCCGATCCCGTAGACGCGGCGCAGGCGGAGCAGTGGTCCGCGAAGGCCGGTCGCTCCGCCGCCCTTGCCCCCGACCTCGGGGAGACTCGCGCCGCGTACCTCGAACGGCTGCTCGCCTGAAAACGCCGCCGGGGCCGGGAGAAAACTCCCGGCCCCGGCGTTCGCCGCTTCCGCGGGTCGTCCAGCACTACTTGGAAATGCTGGAGATCTCGTATTGCGTCGTGCCGCCCGGCGTCTGCACGGTGACCTTCTCGCCTACCTGGTGGCCGAGAAGAGCCTTGCCCACCGGCGACAGATCAGAGATGCGGTCGTTGTCCGGATCGGCCTCGTACGGCGACACCAGGGTCAGCGTCCAGTCGTCGCCGAACTCCAGATCGCGCACCGTGACCGTGGACCCAATGCTGACCACGTCGGTCCGCACGTCCTCATCGTTGAGTACGCGCGCGCTCGCCAGGATCCGCTTGAGGTCGAGGATGCGGCCCTCGACGAACGCCTGCGCGTTCTTAGCCGCCTCGTACTCCGCGTTCTCGGTGAGATCCCCGTAGTCCTTGGCGTCCCGGATTCGGTTCGCCACCTCCGGACGCTCGACCGTGACAAGACGCCGCAGCTCTTCCTCAATGGACTCGAGCCCGCTGGCCGTCAGCACGATCTCATCTTCCTGCTCCATCGGATGTTCCATCGTCTGCATCGTTGTCAGGATGCCTCCGTCCTGAAACCGAAGGCACACTTCGGTTCTATTTCCCTAGTATTTTCTCTAAGAACGTTTGTCGATCGCGGAATATGACATCCGCCGCTTCTTCTACGTCGATCCGCGCAGCCTGCGCGCCGCCCGCACCGGGCTTCGGGGCTAAGAGCGAAAACACCGGCAGCCTGCCCCTCGGTACACGGGGATGCCAGCGCCGGTGCCTGTGTCTTCGATCATTTCCTAAGAAATACGGTCCGCACCGAACAAAGTTCCCCGTCACCGGTCCGAATGCTGCTTGCCGGATTATCGGTAACGACGCCGGAATCTTCCGGGCGATTTTCGCTTCCGCCGTGCCGCTTCACCCGTGACCAATGGCGGCGGCCGACTTGTGATACAATCCTCGTAGGCGACCCGCGCCGCCGTTCTCTGCCCTCGTAGCTCAGCGGATTAGAGCATCGGTCTTCGGAACCGAGTGTCGGGAGTTCGAGTCTCTCCGAGGGCGCTTCACCTTTGACGGTACCTTACCGACGTTTGTTCCGCGATTTTTCCGGCCTTTAAACAAAAATAACCCCGCCTCCTGGCGGGGTTATTTTTATTCGTAAGGGTTTCGGCGCAGCTACGCGTGAAATCCCGTCAAACGGGTATCCGAGAACCTGACTTCCCGGATCGGTGTATCTAATTGTGGGAGTCGCCGCGGTGCGACGTCCCGCGAATACGAAACACCGCAGCAGTCCAGAGACACACGAGAAAACACATGAACGCCTTGAAGACGACCATTTTCATGGCCACGCTTTTCGGCCTTTTCCTACTGATAGGCCGCCTGCTCGGCGGGCAGCAGGGCCTCGTAATCGGGTTCGCAATCGCCCTGGCGACCAACTTTTTCGCCTACTGGTTCAGCGACAAGATGGCGCTCTCGATGAGCGGCGCGCAGCCGATCCGTCCGCAGCAGGCCCCCCGCCTGCACGCGATGATCGCCCGGCTTTCGGAGCGGGCGGACATTCCCATGCCGCGCGTCTACGTCATCCCGAGCGGACAGCCCAACGCCTTCGCCACCGGGCGCAACCCGCAGAACGCGGCGGTCGCAGTGACGGGGGGTATCCTCCGGGCGCTGCCCGAAGAGGAGTTGGAGGGCGTCCTGGCGCACGAGTTGGCGCACATAAAGAATCGCGACATTCTGCTCTCCTCCGTCGCGGCGACGATGGGCGGGGCGATCTCTTTCATCGCCCAGATGCTACAGTTCCGCGCCTTCTTCGGCGGATACGGCGGCAGCGACGATGACGAAAGCGGCAGCCCGCTCGGGGCGCTCCTCGCCGCGCTTGTTGCCCCTGTGGCGGCGACGATGATTCAGCTCGCCATCTCGCGCACGCGCGAGTTCGACGCCGACCGGAGCGGGGCGCAGATCAGCGGGAACCCGCTCGGCCTGGCCAGTGCCCTGCGGCGCATCGAAACCGCGGCGGAGCGCGCGCCGATGCCGGTCAACCCGGCGGCGTCCCACATGTTCATCATCAATCCGCTCGGCGGCGACCGCCTGGCCGGTCTGGCGAACCTGTTCCGGACGCACCCCCGCACCGAGGAGCGAGTCGCGAAGCTGAAAGAGTTTGCGCGGGAGAGTGGGGGCGGCGCTGGTGCGCACCCCCGCGGCCGCGCCGCGACGACGGGCAGACGCTTCTAACCCGCGGAGTCCTGAGGCGGGCGGGGGCGTCTTCACGCCTCAGGGGAAGGCACGCTCCAGCGCGGGGACGCGGCCGATGGGCGCGGCGCTCGCCTCTCGCAGCGCCCTCACCGCGCGCTGCACCTGGGCGTCGCGGCTGACCCGCAAGACCTCGAACGCGCGGGAAAGGGACGGGTTAGCGAAGTCTTCTGAGCGGAAGAGCAGGTTGTCGCCGTTGTCGAGCCGGTACCAGTGCTCGGGCTCCCGGGCGACGATCGTAAGCGCGGCGGCGATTACCAGGAGCGAGAAGCGATCCATCAGCGGCCCGTAGTGCGCCGTCGTTCGCTCCGGGTGCTGGTAGGACGGGTGGCCCGTCTCCCGCCCCGGCCGCCCCGCGAGCGCGGGGACGTACACGCCGTCGTAGTCGATCAGGCGCAGCGCGCCGGACTCCGGCTCCACGAGCAGGTTGCCGTGCTGGAGGTCGCCGTGGGCGACGCGGGCCTGGGCGAGAGCGGACGCAAGGTAACGGAACCGCTTTCCGACGGCGTCGATGGCTTTCGGGTCGTTCAGGGACGCCTCGACGAAGGCGTTCAAAGGCACCCCCGTCACCCAGGGCATCCTGACCAGCGGGTACCACTGCCCCTGCGCGAAGATGCCCCGCTCCTGGTATTCGAACGGCACCAGGCCGGCCACGTCCCCATCGGCCACGTCCCCATCGGCCACATCCCCCTGGATGAACGCCCCCGCTGACGTCAGCGCGTCCCGGTGCGCGCGGAAGGCGCGATACACCTCGGTGCGCCCCTGGACGTCGCGGCGGAACAGGCGCACGGCCCACAGCCGCCCGTCCGCCGCTTCCATGCGGTAGACGGTGGCGTACTGACCGGTCACCGGCTGCGGAAGTCCGAACGGCGTCAGGTCGAGGGGTCGCGCGGAGCGCAGATCCGGGTCCGCGAACGCGGTCGACGGGTTCTGTATCGCGTCCTGGTACGCGACCTGCGACGGCCACGCCCTTTCCCTACCGCTGCTCTCCCCTCCCGGAACCACGACTCGTCTACCCCTTCTCTCCGCCCGGCATTCGGACGATCGCCAGCGTCGTGTCGTCGTTCGCCAGCCGCCCGTCCGAGCGCAGGTCGTCGACGATTCGCCGGAATGCCGCGGCGTCGCGTGACCCGGCGGCGGCGTCCAGCGCGGCGAACCACTTCCAGGGGGCGCGACCGGCTACGTGCTCGCGCACGAACCACGCGGCCAGGGCGTCGCTCGCGAGATACAGCGTGTCGCCCGCGCGCCACTCCCCCTGCGCCGTCCTCAGGTGCGACGCCAGCCCCCGGTTGTCCGCCGGGTACGTCCCGATGAGGACGGGTCTCGCGTTGAAATCGTCCGGTCGGGTCAGCGGAAAGGCCGCGACGAGCGTCCCGTTGCCGCGGACCTGGAAGAGGCAG
>DATLHN010000581.1:0-7415 GCA_035539875.1 Armatimonadaceae bacterium | reverse complement strand
CACGCAGCGCGTCCTGCGGACGCTGGCCGACGAGGGCATCGCCGCCCGCACGCTCGCCGGGGTCGGCGAGGTAGATCGCGTCTGCGCACGCCTGTTCCTCAAGCCCGGCGAGCGCGAGAGCGACGACAACCTGGCTTTCGTGCGCAACCGGCTTCTCCGAAGCGGCGAGGCAGACACCACGGCGCTGCTCGAAAAGTACCGCGAGGCGCTCGGACGCCGCGGCACCCGCGACGACGACACCGATCCCCTCTGCGACGTCCTGCGCCTGGCCGGCGTAGTCCGGGGCACGGACGACGGCCGACTGATCGTGCGCAACCGCATCTACGGGAGCGTCTTCCACCGCGGCTGGGTCGATTCCCACCTCCCTGAGGCGGAGGTCGTCCGCCAGCGCGCCGCGTTCCGGCGCGGCGTCCTCCGCGCGGCACTGATAGCCGGGCTGATCGTGGTGACCCTGGGCGTGCTGTCCGCCTACGCCTTCCAGCAGAAGACTTTCGCCGAGGAATCCGCCCGCCTGGCCGAAGAACTGACCGCCCGCGTACTCACCCGCACCGCCGAGGCCAACCAAGCAGGAAAGGCGGCGCAGGCCAGTGCCGACCGGGCAGAGCGGAACGCCCGGTCGGCGCGCGACGCCCAGCGCCGCGCCGACCTCAACGCGCAGTATGCACGCGCCGAGACGAAGCGCGCCCGCGCCGAAGCCGCCCGCGCCAACCGGAGCGAGGGACGAGCCCGCGAGAGCGAGAAGCGCGCCCTGAAAAGTGAGCGCCTCGCCCGGATGACCGCGATTCACGCCCGTAATGAGACGGAGCGCGCCCAGTTCCTCGGCGAGCGCGCCGAGCTCGCCGAGGCCCACGCCAACATGGAGGCGGGCAGCGCGCGTCAGTTCCTCTACGTCGCCAACGTGAACCTGATGCAGAAGCGCTACCAGGACGCGTCCGACATCGGCGCCGTCCGTACGCTTCTGGAAGAGACGACGTCCGACCCGGAGGAGGAGGACCTCCGGGGCTTCGAGTGGGCCTACATGGACCGGCTCTCCCGCGCGTCGCTGACGGAACTTCCCGGTCACAACGCGGCCGTCGCCGCGGTCGCGTACTCCCCGGACGGGCGCCTGATCGCCACCGCCGGGGGCGACGACGCGATCCTCCTGCACGACAGCGCGCGCAAACGCCCCCCCCGGCGTCTGAAGGGGCAGGGGGGTGACGTCACCCGCCTCGCCTTTTCGCCGGACGGCGCGCAGCTCGCGAGCGCGCACCGAAACGGAAGAGTCGTCCTCTGGAACCTGGCGACCGGCGTCGGCGAACCGCTGACCCGGAAGGCGGACGACGGTACGGTGACCACACTCGCCCACAAAGGTACCGTGCAGGCCCTCGCCTACGCCCCGGACGGCAGGACGCTCCTCACCGGCGGCGACGACCGCACTGTCCGCCGCTGGTCCGCCGCGGGCCGCCGCGCCCTACCCCTGACTGCTGACCTCGACTCGGAAGTCCGGAGCATCGCCTTCTCGCCCGACGGCCGCCGAGTCGCCGTCGGCCTTCGGAACGGCGACGTCAGCCTGCGCCGGGCGGGCAGCGGGAGCGAGATAGCCCGGCAGCCGGGGGCGCACGACTCGGACGTCCGGGCGGTCGCCTTCTCGCCCGACGGCGGGACGCTCGCCTCGGCGGGCGACGCCGACATCTTCCTCTGGAACGGCACCTCCATGGGCCTGATGACGGACAAGGCGCTCACCGGGCACGTCGCCTACGTCTATGGTCTCGCCTTCACGCCCGACGGCGCCCGGCTGGTCTCCGCCTCCTGGGACCGCACGATACGCGTCTGGAACGCGAGCACCGGGCAGCAGCTGCGCGTCCTGCGCGGGCACACCGAGGCCGCCTCGTCGGTCGCCGTCTCGCCCGACGGCGTGCACGCCGTCTCCGGCGGCGCGGACGGCTGCGTCCACCTCTGGGACCTCACCCGCGACGCGGAATCCTCCACGTACGCCGGGTTCGCCGACGGCGTAATGGGAATGGCCGTCACCCGCGACGAGAAGACGCTCGTCGCCGCCAGCGACGACTATAAGGTTTACGTCTTCGACCTCACCAACCCCGACGCGCCGCCCCACACCACTCTCAAGGGCCACGATCACAAGGTGAAATCCGTCCTCCTGATGGACGGCGATACCCGCGTCCTCTCGACCAGCGACGACGCCACCGTCCGCCTCTGGGACCGCCGCACCGGCGCGTGTCTCGCCACGCTGAAGGGGCACGACCGCGGCGTCAACATGGCCGCCGCCTTCCCCGACGGGCGGCGCGTGATCACCGGCAGCGACGATAAGACCGCCGTCATCTGGGACATCCCGAACCGCCGAAAACTCCTCACCCTGAGGGGTCATGGGAGCGAAGTGAACTGCGTCGCCGTATTCCCGGATGGGAAGACCGTCGCGACCGGAGGCGACGACGGCGACGTCCGCCTCTGGGACGCGCACACTGGCAAGATTATTGCAATCATCGCCGGTGATGCCAGTGTGAACGGCATCGCCGTGCTTCCCGACGGCAAGCGCATCGTCACCGGGAGCAGCGACTACACCGCGCGCGTTTGGGACGTGGACACCCTCCGGTACACCCGTATCATGCGGGGGCACATCCGGGAAGTCTGGTGCGTCGCGCTCTCCCCGGACGGCAGGCGGCTCGTCACGGGCAGTCACGACGGCACGACGAGGGTATGGGACATAGCGACGGGGCGAGAGATGCTGACCCTGCGGGGACACCAACGAGAGATAAAAAGTGTGACGTTCGCGCCGAGCGGCCGGTTCCTGCTCACCGGCAGCCGGGACCGCACGGTGCGCCTCTGGGACGGGCGCGGCGACGGCAAACCCGCCGCCGCGCCTTCGTCCTCGTTCGTCTCCGCCGGAGGCCGCCGCCGTGACCCCTGACTCCCGCGGCACTTCCGGAGCGGAACCCGGCGGCGCTGGCGGCAGTAGCGTCGGCCTCCCGCTGCCGCGCGTCGCCCTTCTCTACCGCCGGAATGCCCGGCCGGACCAGGCCATCCTCGACCTCCTCGAAGCCGAACTAAAGGCGCGCGGGTTCCCCGTCTTCGTGGACCGACACATGCGGATCGGGATCGCCTGGGCCACCGAGATCGAGCGGCAGATACGCGAAGCGGACGCGGTCATTCCTCTCCTCTCTCCCGCCTCGCTGCAGAGCGAAATGCTGGAGCACGAGATCCTTCTTGCGCACCGCGCCGCGGCGGAGCAGGGGGGGAGCCCGCGCCTGCTACCCGTCCGAATCGGCCACGAGGGCGTCCTGCCGCCGGCGCTGGCCGGGATACTCGACCCGCTGCAATACCTGCTTGTCCCGGCGGACGGCGGGCGGGTGGCGCACGAACATCTCGTCGCCGCGGTCGTCGCCGCGCTGCGCTCGCCCGCCGTCTCCGCCATCGCGGAGGCGGGGGCGCACAAGGTCGGGCGCAGCGGGGAACCCGCCGGGGGGGCGGTCCCCCTGGAATCGGCCTTCTACGTCGAGCGGCGCACCGACGCCGACTTCCGCGCCGCGCTCGCCCGCCGCGACAGTCTCATCCTTCTCAAGGGCGCGCGCCAGATGGGCAAGACCAGCCTTCTCGCGCGCGGCCTCGACGACGCCCGCCAGACCGGCGCGCGCGTCGCGCTGCTCGACCTCCAGACGCTCTCCGCCGGCGACCTCGTCTCGCCCGAGACGCTCTACCGCGCGTTCGCGGAGACGCTCTGCGACCAGCTCGACCTGCCCGTACCGCCCGGGGCCGTCTGGAGCGGCGAGCGCAGCCCGGCCATGAACCTGGAGCGCTACCTGCGGCGCGAAGTCCTCGGCGCGCTCGGCGACGCCCGGCTGGTCTGGGCATTGGACGAGGTCGACCGTCTCTTCTCCTGCCCGTTCGGCTCCGAGGTGTTCGGCCTGTTCCGCTCCTGGCACAACCGCCGCTCGCTCGACCCCGGCGGTCCTTGGGGCCGCCTGACCCTCGCCATCGCCTACGCGACCGAGGCGCACCTGTTCATCACGGACCTGAACCAGTCGCCCTTCAACGTCGGCACCCGCCTGGTCCTCGAGGGCTTCACGCCCGTCCAGGTGGCGCAGCTGAACCGGCGTTACGGGGAGCCGCTCTCCGGCGACGACGCCATCCTGCGCTTCCACGCACTCCTCGGGGGGCAACCCTACCTCACCCGGCGCGGCCTCGACGAGATCGACGCCCGCTGCCTCGACATCGCCACGTTCGAGGCCCGCGCGGGCGTGGAGGAGGGCATCTTCGGCGACCACCTGCGCCGCATCCTCGTCTCGCTCTCGCAGGACCCGACCCTCCTCGACGCCATGCGCCTCGTGCTCGCCGGGCAGCCATGCCCCACCGCGGACGCGTTCTACCGGCTCCGCAGCGCCGGGATCCTCTCCGGGGACTCCCAGGAGACCGCCGCCCCCCGCTGCCGCCTCTACGCCGAGTACCTCGCCTGGCACCTCTTCGGCGGCTCGGGCCGCCGCGGCGAGGCCGCCGCTGCCGCCGCCGCCGAGCCCTCCCTGGAAACGAAGGTCGCGCGCGCCGAGCTGGAGGCGGACCGCTACCGCCGGCAGGTCCACGAGCTCGCCGCCGCGAACGAGCGCATCCACGCCCAGAACGAGGCCCTGCTCAAGCAGGCGGTCGAGGACCCCCTGACCGGACTCGCCAACCGCCGCCAGATGACCGACTGGCTCCTGCAAGCCCTCGCCGACGCGAAGGCGGGCGCGCCCGCCACGGTCGCCCTGATCGACGCCGACTACTTCAAGCAGATCAACGACCGCTTCTCCCACCCCGTCGGCGACCGCGTCCTGCGCACGCTCGCGGGTCTGATGCGCGACGCCTGCGCCGCCGCGCGCCCCTCGTCGGCGGAAGCCGTGCGACTTTCCCGCTTCGGCGGCGAGGAGTTCCTCGCCATCTTCGCCCTTCCTGCCGACGAAGCGCTGCGCATCTGCGAGGCGATCCGCGCCGCCGTCGAGGGGTACGACTGGGAGTCCATCGCGCACGACATGACCGTCACCGTCAGCATCGGCGTCTGCACGGACCCGGGCACCGCCGCCGCCACCGTCGAGGAAGTCCTCTCGCGCGCCGACCGCAAGCTCTATGAGGCCAAGCGCGCGGGCCGCAACCGCGTCGAATCCTGACCCGGTAAAACGAGGGCGGGGCGCGGAGTGATCCTCCGCGCCCCGCCCACTTTATTCCCCTGAACCCCCGGCGCGTCAGTAGCGGGATCGGCCCGTCGCCGCCGTCTGACGCGCGGACCACAGGGCGCGCTGCTCCTCCGGCGAGAGCTGGACCGCGGACGCGACCTCTCCCACGCACTGTCGGACGCGGGCGAAGTCCAGGACGTCCCGGTCGAAGGACAGGTAGAGAAGCAGGGCGTCGTCGCCCGCGCTGCCCGGCACCAGCCGGGCCACGTGGCACTGGCCCCGAAGCGTCAGGACCGACTCCACCGGCAGCCTTCCCGAAGTAGCGCCGCGCCGGGCCGCGACGGTCGCGGCGACGTACCGCGCCGCGCGCTCCACCTGGCGGCGGACGCGCGCGCCGTCCGCGTACGGCAGCGGGCCGGACCCGGCGGCCGCTGCCCGGCAGGCGACGCAGTGACCGCTCTCCGCGTCCACCACCGCCGCCATGAACACGCCCGTCATGCGCGCCAGCGTGTCCAGCGTGACTTCCGTCCCGGACATCGTCGAATCCCTGTTCCTGGCTCTACAGAGTACCTGGTGTGACATCGCGTTCTATAGAGTTCGTTCCGCGTAACGCGCCCCGCCTGAACAGGAAAATGAGATCACAGTAACAAACCGGCAATCCGGCGGGGCGGCAGGAACACCGTGCCGTCCGCCGCCGGCGTCCTCGGCGACGATTCAGCAGTAGTGTCGGCCTTCGAGGGCGTGGCGCGGGTGCGGGTCCGTCTCCGGCGCGCTGCTCCACGCCTGCGCCGCGCCGACCGCCGCGATCACGGCGTCCAGCGCGTCGCCGCCCGGGTCGCGCATCAGGATCGCCCGCCGGCGGCGTCCGATCCGGACGTGTCCCGACAGGCCCGCCAGGATCACCCGCCGCGTCGCCCTGCGCCGCGCGTCCGGGGCCTTCGCCGCGGGCTGCTTGTAGTTGTGGTGGGGGAGTCCGAGACGCTTCAGCGTGGACGACGGGCACGCCTCGACCAGCACTCGCCGGGTCTCCGCCGTCGGCGCGTCGGCGTGAAAGGGGAGCAGCGCCGTCTCCGGGAAGTCCGCGCGCAGCGGGCCAAGCACGTCCCGCATCCCGAAGAACGTCTGGTAGATGATCCGGTAGTGGTACGGGTCGAACGGCGCGCGCGACTCGGTGTCGGTCGCCCGGCGGATGTGGCCCGCGCCGCCGAGCGCCCGCGCCCGGCGCAGGCACTCCAGCCCCGCCGCGTACCCGTCCTCGCCGAACCGCTCCAGGAAGCGGAACTGATCCGCCCACCGCTCCGCGCCCTCGCGCGGCCCCAGCACCTCCACGGGAAACCCGAACGGGAAGTCCAGCGCCCAGAGCGCGCCCGGACCCGACGCCCGTATGCGCCCGGTCAGGTGCCCCAGAGCCGCCGCCCGCTCCGCGGTCCCGGCCAGCGACTCCAGCCGCGCCAGCATCGTCAGCCGGTAGGGGACGGCGTCAACGTCGCCCTCGCCCCCGGGGGACGGCTCGATGCGCGCCAGCCACGTCGTCCGCCCCGCCAGCCGCGCCCCGCTGAAGTCCACCCCGTAGATCGCCGCCGCGCGAAACATGCAAACAATAGTTTACACCGCGGCGCACGCCGCCGCCGTCGGGAAAACGGGAAAGGGGACGCGCACGCGGCGGCGAATCTACGCGGGATGCGCCCCCTCTACATCGGCACGTCCGGCTGGAGCTACGACCACTGGCACGGCGTCCTCTACCCGGACGGCAGCCCGCCCCGCGAACGACTCGGCCACTACCTCGCGCACGGCTACCGCACCGTCGAGCTGAACGCCAGCTTCTACCGCTGGCCCCGCGACGCCACCTTCGCTTCGTGGAATCGCCGCCTCCCCGAGGGCTTCCGCCTCGCCGTCAAGGCCCCGCGCGGCCTCACCCACGGCAAGCGCCTGTACGAGCCCGAGGTGTGGCTTGAGCGCGTCGCACGCGGCCTCGCCCGCCTGGACGACTCCCGCCGCGGCCCGCTCCTGGTCCAGACGCCGCCCGACTTCGCCCCCGACCTTCCGCGCCTCGCCTACTTCCTCGAAAGTCTTCCCCCGCTGGTCGAGCGAAACGTCGTACTCGAATTCCGACACCCGGACTGGCACGGCCGCGACGACGTCTTCGCCCTGTTGGAGCGCCACGGCGCGGCCTACTGCGTCATGAGCGGCGCGCGCCTCCCCTGCGTCCTCCGCGCCACGCCCACCGCCTCCTTCGCCTACGTCCGCCTCCACGGCCCCGACGCCGACTACCTCTAC
>DATLHN010000580.1:0-1542 GCA_035539875.1 Armatimonadaceae bacterium | reverse complement strand
ACGCCTGCGAGTGGCGAGCGCGCGGCGCGGGGAGGGGGCGCTGTGCATCGGTAAACCTGCCTTCCTGAACGGCATCATGTGCGGCTTAGTTTTGCCAGTATAGCGACCCGCTCCGAAAAAACTCCGATATCGGCCCGGTCGTACTCCGACTTTCGCCCCGAACAACGCTTTTCTTTCGTGATAGCCTCCCGATATGGACGAACCGATGCCCTTCGATCTGGTGAACGTGTTGCCGGACACGGAAGCGTTCGCCTCGCTGCTGCGCCTGGCGGACGAGATACGGCAGAGCCGATGCCTTGCCTTCCGCCCGGACCACTGCCTCGAAACTGTGCTGATCGGAGCCTACGGGCCGCGGGACCGGCGATCCTGCTTCGGGTTCCTCTACCTGCTGATCCAGGTGATCGGCAGCGACGAGGGCAGGCCGCCGATTCCCCTCGGTCCCGGCGGTGCCCTGCTGCGGGAAGGGTACGTGGAAGCCTTCGGCGTGGCGCCCGGCTTCCGCAGGAGGGGGATCGGCCGCAGGATGCAGGAGGAGGCGCTATCCCTGTGTCGAGAAAAGGGCTGCTACCAGATCCGCTCCCGCAGCCCGGTCTCCAGCACGGAGAACTACGCCCTCAAGGTGAACATGGGATACGCCATTCACCCCAGCGACCGGAACGACTCCTACTTCTTCCTCAAGACGCTGGCCGGCTGACCGCGTCCGCCTCGGCGGCGAGCGCCTGGGCCACGACGCGGGCGAGCGGCAGGCTACGGGCGGCGGCCCACGCCCGCTCGAACGCCGCGTCCCCGAGCGCGCCGCGCGCCGCCGCCATCGCCTCGGCGTACCCCTCGGCGTCGGTGATGCGGTGGGAGTGGACGAGGTCCTCGAACAGATGATGGGCGGCGGATACCAGCAGGACCCCGCGCCCGGCGTCCCCGCCGGACGTCGCCAGAAGGCCCAGCTGGAGCAGGTAGTGGACGGTCACGAACCGGTCGCCCAGGTCGTGGGCGAGCGTCAGCCCCTCCACCAGCAGCGACCGGGCGCGCTCCCGCTCCCCCCGCAGGCGGGCGATCGTCCCCAGGTTCGCCAGGGCGGTCGCCGTCCCGAAGCTGTCGGTCAGTTCGCGCCCCACCGCCAGCGCCTCCTCGAAGAGCCGCTCCGCCTCCGCGTGGTCCCGGTCCGAGAGGGAGAGCAGGCCGAGGTTGTTGAGCGCGTTCGCCACCCGCTGCCGGTTGCCCAGCGCCTGCTCCAGTTCCAGGCTCTGTCGGTACAGGTCGCGCGCCTCCGCGCGGTGCTCTTCCCCGGACTCCGAGGCGATGTTACCCAGGTTGAGCAGGACGCGCGCGACGCCCGCCCGGTCGCCGCGCGCCCGTGCCAGGGCGAGGCTCCGGTCCAGGTAGTCGCGCGCGGCGGCGTAGTCGTCCTGACGGTAGGCCGTAATTCCAAGATGGTAGAGCGATTCCGCCACCCCCGCCTCGTCGCCGGACGCCTGGCGGCGGGCCAGGGCACGCCCGTGCGCCTCCCGCGCGGATGCGTAGTCGCCTTCGGACCACGTCAGGCGG
>DATLHN010000579.1:0-2459 GCA_035539875.1 Armatimonadaceae bacterium | reverse complement strand
TCTCGGAGAGCGTCATCAGGCGGACGCCGTCCAGCTTCTCGGTGACGAAGCTGTAGAAGTTGTCGCGCCGCTGCTCGCCGTCGGTGACCAGGTCCGCGCCAGCCTCCTCCTGCGCCCGCAGGGACGCGACCACGGCGTCGTCGGCCACGCGCCGCCATTCGTCGGCGGAGAGTCGGCCCGCGCGCCACTCCCGCTGCGCCCGGACGACCGCCTCGGGCCGCGGCCACGACCCGACCGTGGTCACCGGGAAGAGCGGAAGGTCACTTGTCATCGAAGAACCCCAGCCGTTCTGTCGCCTCGGTGAGTTGCGCGAAGCCGGAGGTGCGGCCCGGCTCCCATTTCTTCAATCCTTCCATGTCCATCATCTCGCGGTGGTCCGGGTTGGCGTAGTCCATGCGGTAGAGGACGTCGAGCCAGCGCGCCTCGGCGCCCGGCGTCAGCTTATCGACCGCCGTGAAGATGCAGTGGTCGAAGGGCGCGGTGGTGGTCAGGACGGACACGCGCGACGGGTCGGCGGTGCCGTCCGTGCTCCAGCGGTCCCAGTTCAGGTCGAGCACGCAGGCGGCGTCGCTCTCGCCGGATAGGAGGCTGGCGAGAGCCTTCTGCTCGCCGCCGACGTGGTCGCCGTGCTTGCCGACCAGCACGTCGAAGCGGCGCACGGCGAAGTCGTCGCCCGGGGTCAGGCCCGCCCGCGCGAGGTGGTTGAGCGGGATCAGCGTCGCCTGCGGGGAGTCCTTCGCGCCGGTCGCGACGGTCTTCCCCTTCAGGCGGGAGACCGACGCGATGCCCGAATCGCTCCGCACCAGGACGTGGCTGACGCGGTCCCGGTCCGTGTCGCGCATGGCGAGGCCGCGGCACGCTCCGCCCGTGCGCCGGACCGCGTCAACCCAGGCCAGCGGGGAGTTCCAGGCGACGTGGACGCTGCCCGCGAGCAGGGCGTCGTTGAGAAGCTCGTAGTTCGAGTAGAGGACGTAGTCCATCGGGCAGCCTTCGTCGTGGAAGAACTCCTTGATGATGTCCCAGATGGTGACCACTTTCGGGTCGTAGGCGACCGCACCGACGAGTATCATGTGTCGTGTTTCCTCGGTTCGTCCGTTAGAAGAGCGGCATGCCGCAGAGTGCCTTGCCGATGAAGTCGTGCAGGACGTCGCTGGTGGGGGCCATGACCGACGCCGCGCGGGCGTCGCGGAAGTTGCGCTCGACGCTCAGGTGGCGCGAGAATGCCGCCCCGCCGCACGCCTGCATCGCCAGGTCCGTCACCCGCATCGCCGCATCGGAAGCGGCGGGCTTCGCCTCCAGCACCAGCAGTTGCGCCGCCGGATCGCCCGCCTCCACGGCGTCCAGGATCGCCCCGAGGTGGGCGCGGGCTTTGTCCGTCTCGATGCGCATCTGCGCGAGGCGCGCCCGCAGGTTCGGCAGTTCCGCGAGCGCGCTGCCGCCCAGGTGCTCGAACCCCTGGCCGGTCAGGTGGCGGGTCGTGGACTGGACCGCCGCCTCCGCGATGCCGACCGAGATCGCCGCGTTCCCGAGCGCGAACCAGGGCAGTATCTCCATCATGCGCGGGAATCCCTGGCCCGGCTCGGACAGGGCGCGCCCGGCCCCGATCTCGCATTCTTTCAGGTTCATCGGGGCGCTGGCGTTGCCGCGCATCCCCAGGCTGTCCCACGGTCCCGCCACCTCGAAGCCCGCGTCCTCCCGTACCACGAGGTAGAGCGTGGAGTCGGTCGGCGCGGCCCCGCCGGGCGCGCGCGTGCTGACGACGTACCCGTCCGCCTGGCCCGCCGACGTCACCCAGCTCTTGAGCGCGGTCAGCGTCACCCGGTCGCCCTCCTGCGCGGCCTGGCTGACCGGCGCCCAGAAGTGACTGCGGCTGCCCTTCTCGCTCCAGGCGAGCGTGGAAAGGTGCCTGCCCGCCGCCACCGCCCGCAGGGCGTCGTCGGCGTCCGGAGAAGACCCCGCCGCGGCGGCGTAGCAGGCGACCCCGCACAGGTGCATCAGGGTGACCATGCCGGTGCTGGCGCACCGCTGGCCCACGACATCGAGCGCGGCGACCGCGGTCCGCATTCCCTGTCCCAGCCCGCCGTATTCGGCGGGCACGGTCAGACCGAGCAGGCCGTCCGCGGCCAGGGCGTCGATTCCGGCGCGCGGGAACGTGCCCTCCCGGTCTACCGCGGCGGCGTTCGGCCCGATGACGGCGTCCGCGACTTTCGTTACGCGGTCGATCAGGGCGTTCTGTTCGTCGTTCAGTCGGTACATGGGCGGTTCATACCTCGATTCGCAGGGTGAGGGTCAGGCGCACGGCGCGTTCGAGCGTCCGCGCGGTCGGCGAAGCGCGCCGCGCCTCCTCCCAGACCGTCCGGACGGTGTCCGGGTCGGCGGGGGAGGCGACGTAAAGGGTGACGGTGATGGCGTCGAACGCCGGGTCGCCTTGCTCCTCGCCGATTACGCCGAGGGCGGTG
>DATLHN010000578.1:0-3419 GCA_035539875.1 Armatimonadaceae bacterium | reverse complement strand
GCGCGCGACGCGCTCTCGGTAGCCCTGCGCCTCCTCTCCGCCTGCGGCGACCTCGCCGCGCCCGTGTACCCGGCCCCGGTGTATTTCGACGTCGCCTGCGCGGACGTGGAGGACGCCGTACTCGAGGCCACGGCGGGCGATTCGCTCGGGCTGCCCCTTTCCCTCGCTTTCCTGTCCGCCCTGTCGGGGATGGCGATCCCGGTCGATGTCGCCGCGACCGGCGCGGTCGCGGGCGGCGGTGGCGGCTCGTCCGGCGGCGGTCCGGACGCCGCCGTTCGCTCCGTCTCCCACGTCCCGGACAAGGCGCGCGCGCTGCTCGCCGCGGACGTGACGCTCGTCTTCGCGCCGGCGTCCTCACCAGGGGAGGAGGCGGTACCGGGCGTCGTCCGCGTGGAGACGGTCGGCGCCGCCGCCCGCCGGATATCGCCGAGGCTCGCCGCGCTCCTCGATTCCGCGGCCACCGCCTTCGCCGGCGGCAGTGTCCCCCCGGTCTCCGGGACGGGCGGAGTCGCCTTCGTCGCCACCGAGATCGAGGGCGCGGCGCGGCTCTGGCAGGACGAACCCGGCGCGATGCGCGAGGCGGCTTCGGACTACGCCCGCCTGGTGGCCGCCGCCCTGGCGCGTCACGGCGGGTACGTCTTCAAGGAGCGCGTCGGCGACGGCGAGGGGTTCCTGGCCGCGTTCGCGCGCCGGGAGGACGCCTGCGCGGCGGCGGTCGCCGCGCAGCGCTCCCTGCACCGCTATCCCTGGCCGCGAGAGACCGGCCCCCTTCCGGTGCGCGTCGCGGTGCACCAGGGGCACGCGGACCTCTTCAAGGGCGATTATTTCGGCCCGACCCTGGGGCAGCTGCGGCGGGTGCTGGAGGCGGCGAACGGCGGGCAGACCCTCGTCACGGCGTCCGCCCGGTCGCAGGACGCGGGCGGGTTGACCTGGAGCGAACTGGGGCGGCACCGGCTCCGCGACCTCGTCGAACCGGTCGAGCTTTTCCAGCTTTCCGCGCCCGACCTGCCGCACGTGTTCGACCCGCCGCGAACTCTCGACTCCCTGCGCCAGAACCTGCCGGTACAGGAGACGCCGCTGCTCGGGCGCGACGCCGAGGTGCGAATGCTCGCGGCGCTGCTCTCGGGCCGGTCGCAGCGTCTGATCACGCTCCTCGGCCCGGGTGGCGTGGGGAAGACGCGCCTGGCGCTCCAGGCGGCCGCGGAGGCGGTGGACGTTTTCCCGGACGGTGTCTTCTTCGTCTCGGTCGAGGAGGCGGAGCCGACGCCGCAGGGGATGGCGGCGGCGATCGGCGATGCCCTGCGCCTGGGCGGCGGCGGCGGCAGTGCCGCCGGTGGCGGATTGCCGCGCGACCCGGTTCAGGGCGTCCTGGAGGCGCTGGCGGGTCGGCGCGTCCTGCTGGTGCTGGACAACTTCGAGTCGGTGCTGCCGGGCGGCGCGCCGTTCGTGTCGAAACTGCTCGCCCGCGCCCCGGAGGTCGTCTGCCTGGTCACGTCGCGGGCGCTGCTGCTGCTATCCGCGGAGCGCCGCTTCGACGTCACGCCGCTCGCGCTTCCGGGGCCGGACGCCGACGAGGAAGAGATCCGCACCGCCGACGCGGTGGCGCTGTTCTGCGCCCGTGCCCGCGCCGCCCGCCCCGACTTCGACCCGCGGGGCGAAGACGAGCTGGACCTCCTGGCCGACGTCTGCCGCCGCCTGGACGGCCTCCCGCTGGCGATGGAACTGGCGGCAGCCCGCCTGCGCCACCTGACGCTCGCGGAACTGCGCGAGCGGCTGGACGACGCCTTCTCCGTGCTGACCACACGCCTGCGCGACGTGCCGCCGCGCCACCGGACTCTGGCGGGGACGCTGGAGTGGTCCTACGGCCTTCTGGACCCGGAAGAGCAGCGGATGCTTCGCGCGGTAAGCGTTTTCGCGGGCGGGCTTTCGGCGCGCGCCGCCGAGGCCGTCAGCGGCGACCCGGACGCCTTCGACCTGCTCGCGTCCCTGGAGGACAAGTCGCTTGTCCAGTGCCGGGCCGAGGACTCGCGCCAGGCCCGGTTCCACCTGCTGAACCTCGTGGACGAGTTCGCGGCCCTCAAACTGCGCGAGACCGGGGAGGAGGACGCCGCTCGCGCCGCCCACGCTGAATGGTTCCTGGCGCTCGCGCGCGACAGGGGAAGCCACACCAAGACCGGCGACGAAGTCGCCGCCTTCGACGCCCTCGAAGCGGAGATCGACAACCTGCGCGCCGCCTACGCCTTCTTCCGCGACCGGGCCGGGGACGAGGTACCCGAGTTTGTCGCGGCGCTCGCTGAATTCCTCCGCCGTCGCGGCTACGCATACGAGCGTTCGGAGTGGACCCTGTCCGCCGTGCGCCTGATCGAGAGCGGTCAGGCGAGCGCCCCGGACAGTACGCTCGCCCACCTCTACCGCGCGCGCGCCCTTCTGTTTCGCGACGCTGGCGACGTCGTCTGCGCTCGGGAGGAGGCCGACCGCGCCCTTGAGATAGGGCGTCGGATCGACGACGCCGGTGTGATCGCGGAGGCGCTGAACACGCGGGGCCTGGTCGCGGTTCGCCGGAAAGATTTCGAAGGCGCGATCAAAGACTTCGAAGACGCCCGCCGGCAGTTCCAGGTGTCCGACCGCCCGTGGTCCGAGGCGAGTGTCCTGAACAATCTCGGCCACGCGGCCTACGTGATGGGAGACCTGGCGCTGGCCCGGTCCTGTTTCGAGGAGGCGCTCTCCATTTGCCGAAGGGCCGATTACCAGCACAGCCTCGCCCACGCCCTCAACGGCCTCGGGCTGATAGCCCAGACCGCGCGGGAATATACCGAGGCTCGCGCGCTGTTCTCCGAGTACCGGTCGGTCTGCCGCAGACTCAAAGACTCGACGGCGGCGGCGATCGGACTGCTGAACCTGGGAGACGCCGTCCGCGAGAGTGGCGACCCGGTCGGCGCGCTGCCCCTGCTGGTGGCGGCGGAGGAGTCCCTGTCGCGCCTGGGCCATCGTCACAAAGCGGAGGCGACGAAATACGTCGAGTCGTGCGTTCCGTTCTGCGGTCGCACGGCGGTGTCCGATCTGCGCAAGGAGTACACGCGACGTCCTCTCCCCTATCTGCTTGCGATCGATTCCCGGGCTATTTGACCGGCTGTGCTATAGTCAGTCTGGAATAAGCGACGATTTCGGATGTCGCCTGTCAGAACTGAGTGCCGGGCAGGCGTTAAACTCCGGGGAGGACGTAATGGCAGAAGATTCGGACATCGGACAGGAATCCGCGGAGACGGATGCCGCGAGTGTTTCGGGGACGCCGTACCCTGAGACCGGTGGGACGGCTGACAAGGGAGACCGATCCCTAACGCCGAACGACGACTCGGTCCCGCCGGAAGACGACACGGACCCGGACGACGACTCGGTACCCCCGGAGGATGACACGGACC
>DATLHN010000577.1:0-4569 GCA_035539875.1 Armatimonadaceae bacterium | reverse complement strand
GAAGAGCGTGTCGCCGAGCGCGGTCACCGCCCCCGAGGCCCCGAGCAGCATCATCGCCGCGAAAGCGATGGCGAGTCCGACGCCGACCGCCCCCTGCCCGGCGAAGCGAAGTTTCTCCCGCCCGGAAGCCCACCACGCGGAGAGCGTCAGCGCCGTCAGGAGCAGGAACGTGTTGGAAAGGTGCAGCGCCATCCAGAACGCGCGCTGCGCGGAGGCGTTGTCGGCAACCAGCCCTTTCAGGACGAGGTGGCGCCCGATCCAGGCTTCGACGCCCGTCAGGAACAGGGTCGCCAGCAGGGAAAAGTGTATGGGGTGCCAGCGCTGCCGGCGGAACAGGTAGATCCCGACGCCGACGAGCGCGACCACGAAAACGCCGTCCACGCCGCTCACCAGCCGGTGCGTCCACTCGATGATGCGCGCCAGACTGGGATCGGTGGGGATGACCTGGCCGTCGCAGAGGGGCCAGTGGCTGCCGCACCCGTCGCCGGAGCGGGTCGCGCGGACCACCGTTCCGACGAGAATGACGAACAGGTTATAACAGAGGACGAACCAGGCGAAAGCGGCGTAGAGCGGACGGGGCCGCCCCTCCTGATTTTCGTCCGTCACCGGGTTTTCGCGTGAGGACAGCATAAGGCGGGGTGCGCGCCCGGCCCGGCATGGGTCCCGGTGCGCTCAATCTCGCCCTATCATACATCATCGGAATCGCCTTGAGTAGCCTTTGCCGGCGACTTCGTGAAATTCATCACGAATTTTCGTGAGGACTGATATTAGCGAAAACAACTATCATTAATTGGCGACCTTAGCGGTCGGCGAACCGCACGCGCACCGCCGCTTCGCCGGAGGTGGCTTCGCCTCACGGGCGGCCCGCGGGCGGCAGCGGCGGCGGGACGGACGGGTCCGGCGGCGCGCCCCCCGCGCCGTCGGAGGCGTACTTCGACGGCCCGATGTCCAGACTGAAGAATTCGAGGATGTCGTCGAGGCGGTCACCCTCCCCCTCGATCTTCTGCACGACCTCCGCCTGCCGCTGCCGCGCGTCCAGGATCGCCTTGCGCTTCTCCTCGACCTGCTGGAGCAGCCCGCTGATCTCGAACTCGGCGGCGGCCACGAACTCGTCGGTCTGCTTGGTAAAGTTCTCCTCGTAGGAGGCGAGGGCGGCCAGTTTGCGCGATGCGTCGGCGACGATGCTTTCGGGCGTAGTGCCGATCGACTTGCCCATCGCGGCGATGGTGACGTTTACGGTCTGGCGCTTCATCTCCAGGGGCAGGTTCGCGGGCAGCGAGTTCAGCATCTCCAGCGTCTGCTCGGCGGTGAACGGCGCTCCCGGCAGGCTCGCCGCCTGGTAGATCGCGGCGAAGTCTACTTCCCCCCCGGCGGTAGGCGCGGGCACTTCGGCGGCGGGCACCGCGATCTCGTTCAGGCTCGGCCCCTCCGTCTCCCGCAACAGGTCGTCGATGGTCCGCGCGGCGGCGCTGCCCTCCGCGGCGGCGTTCTGCGCTTCCCCCGGGCGGGCCGCCACAGAGGGGACGCCTGCCGTCCCGCTCGCGCCGCCCGCCGCGGCGTCCGCCATGCCCGTGTTGAGCTGCTGGATGGTCGCGTTCATCTGCGCCAGCCTGCGGTCCAAGTCGTCGGTCGCCTCGGCCGGGCCGGACGCGGACGCCGCGCCGGACTTCGGCGCTCCCTCAGTGGGCCGCCCGGCGGGCGCCGCCCCCGCGGGCTTTTCGTCCATCACGACGAAGAGCGAGGCCGCCTTGCGTAACTTGTCTGCGATCGCCATGTATGTTGTCGTCCTACGCGGCCAGCCGCTGAGACGCCTCCTCGTACGGGGCCAGCTCTTCCAGCAGTTTGGTCATGGAGTCGGTCTGGTAGACCACCCCCTCGATGTCGGCCAGGACCTGCTCCGGCGAGCGGGCGCGCAGCTGGTCGTTGATCAGGCCGAAGGAGTCTTCGAGCAGTTCCATCTGGTGCCCGAGGTTCGTCAGGATGCGGCCTATCTTGCCGACGTTCTCCTTGCGCTGCTCCAGTACCTCGACGCGCTTGTCGAGCACGGCCTGCGTGTTGAAGTCTTCCTCGCGCTCGCGCGCCTCCCGGATGCTGGAGATGTCGTCGTCGTAGCGCTCCTGGATCGCCAGGACCGTCTCCTGCGTCCACCGCTCCGTCAGACGCCCGGGGCCGTCCGGCACGCCCGCCGGCAGCGCCCGCGCTTCCGCATCCGCCTCTTCCCGGCCACGCCCGCCGCCGCCCTTTTCACCCCGTCGGCCTGCGCCGGGGCGGAAGGGGTCGGGCGTCACGCGGATGTGGACCGTGTTCCCGGCCAGGTCCACCGAAACGCCGCGCTGGTCGCGCTCCCGCTTCCGGCTGCCCCCGCCGCCGCTTCCGCCGCCGGGCGTGCCGACGACCTCCTCGTGGACGCTGTGGAGGTAGGTGCGGAACTGGGTCTCCTTGCTGGAGAAGAGGAGGAACTTTTCGAGTAGGTAGTCCAGCTTCCGGAGCACCTGTCGGAACCACTCGGCGCTCTCCATGCCCGGCTGTGCCGTGATCTGCGCGCGGATGGTCTCCAGCCGCTCGAACCGCTCCTGCATCCGGCGCGAGATCGTCGGGTAGACCTGCGCCTTGAGCCGCTCGCGCCGCTGCTGCACCTCGGCGTCGAACTTCGCCTGGAGGCGGTTCTCGTACCACTTCGAATCGGGCACGAACAGAAGGTAAGCGGCCTCGGCGACCACGCCCACCAGGAGCGGGATCGGGTTCAGGGTCGCCAGGGACACCGCGGCCGCCACGGCGAGCCCGCCCAGATTGAAGTTCTCCCGGAAAGCCTCTTTGAAGCGGTTGATCTTGGTGTCCATGGGTGGTGGAGAGAGCGCGGACCGGGACGCGGAACCCGACGTCCCAGGCGCATTGTAGCACCGGGGCCGCCGGGTTGACAATCGCCGCGCGGCCGACGAAGAAAGGCGGCGGACGTCAGAGGTGGTGGAACGCCTCGCGTATCTCGCTCAGGAGCTTCAAAAACTCCGGCGACTGGTGGATGCCCTTGCGCCAGGCGAGGCCGCGCTGCGCGAGGTCGTACACCTTCTGTATGCGCGCGCCCGGGACCGGCTTGCCGTCCGTACCGCGGTCGCGCCCCATCAGCCAGATCGTATCCGAGACGGTCATCGCCGCGTCGATGTCATGCGTGACGATGACGATGGTCTTCATCTCGTCCGTGAGCGCGATCTCGTGGATGAATTCGCAGACCCGGTCGATGGCGAGCACGTCCAGCCCGGAAAAGGGCTCGTCCATCAGCAGGAAGTGCTCGCTGCACATGAACTGCTGCGCGATCGCGGCGCGCTGCCGCTGGCCGCCGCTGAGCTGGACCGGGTAGTGCCTGGCCTGCTCCTCCATGCCGAAGCGCGCCAGGAGTTCGGCTGCCTTCGCCTCGGCCTGCGGGCCGGTAAGACCCGCCTGCCGCCCCGCGACGGTCAGGTTGCCGCGCACCGTCCGGTGCGCGAACAGCGGGTAGTGCTGGGCGACGACCCCCACCATGCCGCGCTCCACCGGCGTCCCCTTCACCAGCACTTCCCCCTCGTCCGGCTGCATCAACCCGGCCAGCACGCGGAAGAGGCTCGTCTTACCCATGCCGCTCGGCCCGAGCAGGCCGACGACCTGCCCCTGGGTCAGCCCCGGGCGCTTGATGTTCTTGACCTCCAGGTTCAGGTCGCGGAGGATCGGCCGTTGGCCGCCGTAGGTGACGGTGACGCCGCGCGCTTCGAGTATCGTCTCGCCGATCTCGTAGTGGAGGACGTCGCCGCCGGGGCCGGGCGCGGGAGTAACGTACGCTGCCATCTTCTGCTCAGCCCTCCTTCCGTTCCAGGGTCAGGTCGGCGTACGGGCAGACCGCCTTTCGCACCGTTCCGATGAACCAGTCCTGCACCAGCGCGAGAACGAGGATGGTGATCTGGATGGCGAAGACGTCCGCGATCCGGAAGTACTTCTGCTGGGTCAGCAGGAGGTTTCCCAGCCCGCCCTCGGCGCGCGAGATTCCCTCCACCATCGTCAGGAGCGTCCAGCCGATGGCGGCGTTCTGGCGCATCACCTCCAGCGCCTTGTCCGCGGTCCCCAGGATGACGACTTCCCACACCACGCGCCACTCGCCCATGCGCAGTGTCCGCGCGTGGTCGAACTCCGCCTTCGGGATCGCCGCGACCACGGACGCCATGCTGGTGACGAAGTAGACGGTCATGCCGAAGATGAGCAGCGCGAGCTTCAGGCTCTGCCCGCCGCCGAGCATGAGCGTGAAGACGAGCGAGAAGCCCACCAGGCTGAGGTAGCGTCCCTTCGAGAGCGCGTTGACGATGGGCCGAAAGAACGGCACTACGGTCAGGTACGACAGCAGCAGCGAGATCACCGTCGTCCACGCCAGCGCCGTCAGGTTCAGCTTGAACGAGGTCGCCAGGTTCTCGGCCAGTCCCTGCTTGAACCAGAGGTCCTGGAAGGAGGCGAGCACCTCGCCCGGGCGCGGCAGTACCGCGTACGGCGAGGCGAACCAGACGATCAGGAACAGGGCGACCTGGATCGCGACGACGATCTGCATCGTCG